>DATKGB010000251.1:0-7490 GCA_035544315.1 Verrucomicrobiia bacterium | reverse complement strand
AGGGAGGGGGGGTCGTAGGCGAACGTATTTCCGACCGGTTCCCAGGTCGTGCCGCCGTCGTCCGAACGCTGAATCAGTTGTCCGAACCAGCCGCTGCTTTGCGACGCATACAGCCGGTTCGGGTCGGCGGGCGATCCGTTGACGTGATAGATCTCCCAGCCCGCAAAGTGCGGACCGCTGACGTCCCATCGTTCGCGCTTTCCGTCCGATGTCAGGACGAACGCGCCCTTGCGCGTGCCGACCAATACCCGTACGCTGCTCATCAGCTTTGAACGAGACCGACGACGTGGCCCTCGGGATCGGCGAACATCGCGATGCGGGTGACGCCGCCAGGGACGTTGTCCGGGGGCACGATCGTTTTTCCACCCAATCCCTGGATCTTGCTCAACGCGGCTTCGAGGTTGGGAACCGCGACGTAGAACGTCACGTGGCCGGCATAGTCGTCTCTGCCGCCGCCGATGCCGCCATCGATGCCGCCCTCCCCCTTGGGCTGCGCCATCGCATAATTCATGGCCTCCTCGGGCATCGGCTCGCTCATCTCCCAATCAAAGGCCTGTTTGTAGAACTTCTGGAGCGCTTTAGGGTTCTTGCCAATAACCTCGAAGTGTACGACCGGGTTTCCCATCTGTGATGCTCCTTCTGCGTCGTGTTAGGAGAGCCAATTTGTAAACCATCTACGCGTCATCCTGCCGGGCTATTTGTCTGGATTGCGGGCAAGTTCCGCGTGGGCGAGTAGTGCGGTGTAACTGGGGCGATCGACGACCCAAAGTATGCCGACCACGAAGACCAGCATGAACGCGATCGCGCTGCCGAACGCAGCCGGGAAACCGAAGCGCACCGCGAGCGCCGTGAGGATAATCGAGTTGACCGCGCCCATGATGTTGAGGGCGCCGTTGTAGATGCCGTAGACGAATCCGGTCGAGGCCCCGTTGGGCGAGATGTCGATGACGTTGACCGCCCAAGCGCCGACGGTCAGGTTCATCGACAGTTGCGCGAGGCCCAGGAGTAGCGCGGTAAAGCCGCCCAAGCCCGCTCGAGCACTGAGCAGCGAGAAGACGACGAACACCACCGCGCACAGCATCGGCGCCGCGGTCCCGATGCGTCGCGCGGTAAGCCGATCGAAGCGCGCGACCAGGCGATCGTTCAACGGCCCGGACAAGATAAATCCTGCGAAACCGAGGAGGGCGGCTAAGCTTGCCCATTTCGCACTATCGAGCGTGCCCATGTGAAACGTGTAGAACATGTAGGGCGGCATCCAGTAGATAAACGTGAACAGGATGTAGCCGAACGTGAGGTAGATCAGCAGCATGCCGATGCCGGTGCGGCTCAAGATGACGTCGCGAATGCCGGGCCAATCCGGTTGCTCGTTCGGCGCGGCGTGGTTGCCGATATGGGCGATCTCTGCGACGTTTACGCGAGGGTCCAAAGCCGGTCGATCGCGCACAATGAAAAACCAGAACGGCAAGATCGCTAAGCCTAAGAGGCCGAACGCGACGAACGTCCACTGCCAGCCGAAGTGGACCAAGATCAGCCCGGCCAGAAACGTGCCGACCGCGGGGCCCAGAAACTGCCCCGAACCCGCCCAGGTATATAGCGTCGATCGTTCGCCCGGCGCGGCCCAGGTGTTCGCGCACTTGGCATTGATCGGCCAGATCGGCGCTTCGCCCACGCCCATCAGCGCGCGAACGATGCACCATCCGGCAAACGATCCGGCCAGCGGCGTGCCGATCGTGAAGATCGACCACCAACCCAACGTGAGCGGCAGCGCCCGGCGCAGGCCAAGCCGATCGACTAACCATCCGCCTGGGAAATTGAAGATCGCATACGCGATGCCCCATGCGAACAAAATCCAACCGATGGCCTGCAGCGAGAATCCGAATTGGTGGCGGATCGCGGGGATCGAGACTGAGAAATTCACCCGGTCCATATAATTCACGAAAATGCTCAAGAACATGAGCAAGATCACGAGATATCGCCGATTGGTCATGAGGAGGGGGCTAGGCCTTTTGAGCCCGGGCCCCCGAGCCGATGTTTATTGGTTATAGACGCAGCGAAGTCGTCCGTTGACGTTGCCGATATCCGCGCCCGAGCGGCACTGACTCAGCATGAGCGAAGTCGTTCTGCGCGACCCGCGATTGTTCATGCAATTCGCCGTAAGCTGACCGTAGCTGACGCGTGCGTTGCTGCACGTTTGCTGGTAGGAGCCGCTCGGCAAGCGATTGCCATAGCGGTTGTTGCCATAGCGGTTGTTGCCATAGCCGTTGTTGCCGTTGTTGTAGTTGTTGTTGCCGTTGTTGTAACGGTTGCCGCCGTTGCTGTTGCACGTCAGGTAGCCGTTAACATTACCGATGTCCATACCGTTACCGTAGCAGTTGCTGACATCCAGCGAGGAAGAGACTCGCTGACCGTTTGTATTGGTGCAGTAGCCATACAGCGTCGAGCCGCGCATCGACAGGTTGGTGCAGCTTTGCTGATAGGAGCCTTGCGGCAAGTTGCCGCGGCCATACATTTGGGCGCTCGCTGTCGCGAACGACGCGGCGACTAGGGCGGAAACGAGGGCGATTCCAGTAATGATTCGATGCATAGTAAGCCTCACAAGACGGGAGTTCTGGCCCGCTTGTACCCACGAAAGGCACCTGCCACGCGCCTTTCCCCTTCGACAGCCTCAGGGTGACGGGCCTCAAACAGGGCTTTGAACGCGACGCGGCGTAGTCTCCGGATTCGCCTTATGCTAATGATTGAATGCGCGCGTTGACGAGCCGATTTGAAGTAAAACCGCGTCGCGATGCCGCCGATGGTGCCGTCGATAGCTGGGTTGAAGCCGTCGCAACATCGCACGCGCGCGTTACGCCCAAAGCGGCGCGCGAACATCTTCGCTACGTTATCGACGTGCAAGAACGATATTACGTTCCGTCGTTTCTTCTCGAAATTTTCGTGGTACCCGTGCTTAAAAGCGGCATTCATGGCGTCGCGCGGGCCTACTCGCTGCACGGCCTTGCATCGGCGAATGGCAAACAGATTTCACCGATCGATCGTACGATCGGACGTTTGATCAACGCCAGCGGGCTGGTGGGCGGATTGGGCAGCAATGTGTCGCCGGTTATTCTTGGGACGCTGCTTGAGGTATTGATTTCGACGGGGCGCCTGCACTGGCGCTCGCTCGACGGTCCGACGCTGCAGCGCGAGGCGATTGAAGGCGTGGAGCTTGCGTGGCGATTGGACGACGACGAACGCCAGCGCCTACATCTGGACGGCCGTCCTTCGACGGTGCCGATCGGGGCGATCCCGCTGTGGTACGTCGATCCCGAACATGGGGTCGCGGGGCCGGCGCAGACCGATATCGATCCTGCGATTGCAGCGTCGCTCGCGATCGCACCGGCGCTAACGGCAGAACAAGCCAAACGCTCGCAGATCGCGCTGCGTCACATATTCGTCGCCGTCGGCATCGACGGGCCTGCGGCCGACATCGACGTGGAAGCACTAGAAGGCGCTCCGACGCCGCTGCTGCGTTTGGGCGCCTACGTGCCGCCGCCCGACGCGCCGACCGGCGCGGGCGATTCCTTCGCGACCGTCGAGTTGGAATTTCTCTACGAAGACGTCCCAACGGCGTCGGCGTCGTCGCGCCGCACGGCGTTCGAGAACGGCGCATCGACACGTTTGCACGACCTGGGATTCTCGGCGTTGACGTGGCCGCACTCGCAGTTTGTGGGCGGCAATCGCACCGTGATGCGCCTTCCGGCGCCCGACGAATATCGTTGGCTGCGTTTTTTGGGCAGCACCGCGACGCAATTGCGCGCCGACGGCTGGCGCATCGAAATCGACGAAACTTTTCCCTTCACGATCGTCGAGCCCGACGAAGAATGGCACGCCGAACTCACGCCCGGCGAGCAATCCTGGTTCGAACTCGACCTGGGCATCGACGTTGCCGGGGGCCGTATCGCCCTATTGCCGATCCTGGTCGAAGCGCTGGCCGCCAACGGTATCGGCTCGGCCGACGATTTGGGCGCACTGGCCGCCCGCAGCGAACCGATCTACGGCAAACTGCCCAACGGTTCGTACGTCGCGCTTTCGTCCGAGCGGATCGCGCGCGTCCTGGCAACGCTGGTCGATCTTTTCGACGGCGCAGGGTCGCTGACCGAACGAGGGCGCCTGCCGATCGCGCCGGTGCAAGCCGCGGCCCTCACGCATTTGGAAGGCGCGGTCGATTTGCTGTGGGCCAAAGCGCAATCGCTGCGCGATCTGTTGTCCGCACTCGAATCGGTCGGGAAGCGCGCCATCGCCCTTCCGGCGAACTTTCACGCCGAACTGCGGCCCTACCAGCGCGACGGCGTCGCGTGGCTGCAGGCGTTGCGCGAATACGGCTTTGGCGGACTTCTAGCCGACGACATGGGGCTGGGGAAGACCGTGCAGTTGCTGGCGCACCTTGCTATCGAGAAGGCCGAGGGCCGTTTGCGCGCGCCGGTGCTGATCGTCGCCCCGACGAGCGTCGTGCCGAATTGGCGTTCGGAAATTGCGCGCTTCACGCCCGAGCTGCGCGTCGTCACGCTGACCGGGCCGGATCGTGCGGAACGGTTCCCGCAGATCGATGGCGTCGACATCGCGCTCACGACCTACGCGCTGCTTCCGCGCGACGCCGAGCACCTCGTCGAGCGCCGCTGGTCGATCGTCGTGCTCGATGAAGCGCAGGCGATCAAGAATCCGCGCGTCAAAGCTGCGGTCGCGGCGACCCGGCTGAACGCCGATCAACGCATCGCGATGACCGGCACGCCGATCGAGAATCACCTCGAAGACTTGTGGTCGATGTATACGTTCGCCGTGCCCGGCCTGCTGGGCGAACGCGCGCGCTTTGCGCGACTTTTTCGGACGCCGATCGAGAAGCGCGGCGACCTTCTGCGGCGCAACGCGCTGGCCGCGCGCATCCGCCCATTCTTCTTGCGCCGAACCAAGGATCGGGTCGCGTCCGAACTGCCGGAGAAAACCGAAATCGTGCAGCGTGTCGAGTTAGCCGGCGCCCAGCGCGACCTGTACGAGACGATTCGCTTGGCCATGCACAAGCGCGTACGCGACGAGGTCAGCCGCCGAGGTTTGGCGCGCAGCCGGATCGTTGTACTCGACGCGTTGCTCAAATTACGTCAAGTCTGCTGCGATCCGCGTTTGGTGAAATTGCCCGCTGCCGCCGGGGTCAGGGAGTCGCAGAAGCTCGCAGCGCTGCTCGAGATGCTCGAAAGCCTCGTCGAGGATGGGCGCCGCGTCCTGCTGTTTTCGCAGTTCACGTCGATGCTCGATTTAATCAAACCGGAGTTGACCGCTCGAAAGCTCGATTTCGTCGAGTTGCGCGGCGACACGCGCGATCGCGAAACGCCGGTCCGGCGTTTCCAAGGCGGCGAAGTGCCGCTATTTCTCATCAGCCTCAAAGCCGGGGGCACGGGTCTGAACCTCACCGCGGCCGACACGGTGATCCACTACGATCCGTGGTGGAACCCCGCGGTCGAACGTCAGGCCACCGACCGCGCGCATCGCATCGGCCAAGAGCAGCACGTCTTCGTCTATAAGTTCATCGCCGAAGATACCGTCGAAGAGCGCATTTTGGACCTCCAGCAGCGCAAGGCGACCTTGGCGTCCAGCCTGTTCGACGAGACGACCACCGCGCCGCTCCGCCTGGAACTCGACGACATCGAACGGCTTTTTCTATAGAAGGCCCCAAAGAAGGTCCCAACGATTTACCAAATGGATAAAGGCGCGACCCGAGCGTTGGTTAAGCGTAGGGCAAACCTGCGCAATTCAAGGAGTCAGCACTCGCTATGACGACCGAACTTCGCGACTTTCTCACGCTGTCGTACGGGGAGCTCGAAGAGCTGAACCTCAAGGCCAAGGGGCAGCGCAAGGACCGCGTGCCCGCCGCCGGCATCGCAAAGGAGCGCCTCGACTATCTGGCCGGCGAGCGTCGTATCAAAGCGGTGACGGTGCTGTTTAGCGACCTCGAAGGCCGCCTGCACATGCTCGACTACGACAAGAAGTTCTTGCTCAAGAACAGCGACAACCTGACGTTCGACGGTTCGTCGATTCGCGGCTTTACTCCGCAGCGCGAAAGCGATTTGCGTTTGGCGCTGGATTGGACCGCCTTCTATTGGGCACCGTCCGACGTGTTCGGGCCGGGCAAGGTGCTGGTCTTTGGCGACGTCCTCGACCGCGACGGATCGCCGTTTGCCGGCGACGTCCGCGGCAAACTCAAAACGCTCGCCAATCGCTATTTCGACAAGCACGGTTATACGTTCAACGCCGCAAACGAAATCGAAGGTTTCTTATTTAAGGGGCTGGACGCCGAACGGCACTATCACGAAACTGGAACGTTCGAGTACGTCAATACCGGCGGTTACTATCATTCGCTCCCGGGCGATCCGCTGCGCGCGTTCATCGATACCGTCGCCGAAGTCCAACGTGCGATGGGCTTTCAAAACGAGAAAGACCATCCCGAAGTCGCTCCATCGCAGTTCGAGATCAACTACAGTTACGGCGAAGCCGTCGGTGCGGCCGATCAGATTCAGCTGTACAAGTTGATCTGTCGCCAGGTCGCCACGCGCATGGGGATGACCGTGAGCTTTCTGCCCAAGCCGGTGATCGGCGTCAACGGCAGCGGCATGCATACCAACGTTTCGATCAGCAAAAACGGTAAGAACCTTTTCTACGATCCCAAAGGCCAAGAGCAGATCAGCACGTTTGCGTGGGACTTCATCGATCGCATCCTGACGCACGGCGCGGAGACGTGCCTGATGCTCAACGCCAGCGTCAACGCCTACCGCCGTCTCGACCCCCACTTCGAAGCGCCCAATCAGATTAAAGCGTCGGCGGTCGATCGCGGTGCGATGGTGCGGATTCCGATCGGCAACGAGGGCAGCGCGCGCATCGAAGTGCGTTCGGTCGGACCCGACGCCAATCCGTACATGGTGATGCTGGCGGTCTTTCAGACGGGGCTGGAAGCCGACGTCAGCAAACTCAAAAACCTGCGTCAAGCCGACCGCTATCTCCCCGACAACATCTACGCGGCGCTCGACGAGTTTCGCACGTCAACATGGACGAGCGCGCTGCTGGGCGATGACGTGAAGACGAAGTACGCCGATCTCAAGCAAGCCAGTGCCGATCGTTGCCCGCGCCTGCTCGGCTCACTAGTCAAAGCCCAAGAAGTCCAGCACCATCACGAAGTCTACAACCAGTACCTCTGGAACCTGTTTTAGGATCGCCCCAAATGGCCTAGGTGCCAGCCGTGAGCGGCGCACGGGTACGGCGCGAGGCCTTTGGTAGTGCGCGGGATAGCCCGCTCGGCAAGCTTCTTGGTCAAGAAGGCCGCCTTGGGCGCGCCGGTTTTGTTGAAGCACGAGCGGACGCCGCTCGTCTTGCGAGGTTTCTGGGTCACAAGCCATCCTTCGACAGGCTAAGGATGACAGACCCTGCGTCGCAGAATGCCATGCAGTTGGCATTCCTCCTCTCCTCCC
>DATKGB010000250.1:0-13891 GCA_035544315.1 Verrucomicrobiia bacterium | reverse complement strand
ATCGATCCGATGGATTTGATTGAGAAGTACGGCGCCGACGCCTTTCGGATCGGCATGTTGCGGCAGATGCGATTGGAAGGCCAAGAGGTACGCTTCCAAGAGTCGCGTTGCGAAGAAGCGCGGAATTTCAACAACAAGATTTGGAACGTAACGCGGTTCGCGTTATCGTTGCCCGAAGGTTTGCCCGACGCGCGCACGCTTCCGCCGGTCGCGGACCTTAGTCTGGCCGATCGCTGGATTCTGACGCGCTTGCACGACACGATCGTGGACATCGGGAAACTCTTCGACGGCTTCGATTTCGGGGTCGCTTCGGAGACGCTCTGGAAGTTCGTGTGGTACGAGTTTTGCGATTGGTACGTGGAGGCGATCAAGCGGCCCAACCCGACCCGCGCGGCGGTGACCTCATTCGTGCTCAACAACGCGATGCGGCTGCTTCATCCCATCGCGCCCTTCATTACCGAAGAGATCTGGCTGGCGCTTCCGCACGACGGCCGCACGATCATGACCGCCGCCTGGCCCGATCCGCACGAGGTTCCCGTCGATCGCGACGCGTCGGCGCGCTTTGAAGCCATTCGGGCGTGTGTCGAACGCCTGCGTAACCAACGCGCCGAGTTTGGGATCGCCCCGCGCACGCGCGCTCGCGCCGTCGCGCCCGCGGACCTCGCCCCGGCGGCCCCCGAGCGCCCCTGGATCGAAGCCCTGGCCAACGTGGAACTGGTTGCCGGGGCGCCGGCCGCCGGCGATCCCTTGGGGGCAATCGCCGTGGAAGCCCCCGTCGGGCTCCTGCGCGAGCGTTATGCCAAAGAAATTACCCGCTTGCAAAGTGAGGTCGACCGGGGCGAGAAGAAACTGAGCAACGAAGCCTTCGCCGGTCGAGCGGCCGCCGATGTGGTCGCCAAGGAGCATGAGAAATTGAACGGGTACCGGACCGAGCTGCAGCGAGTGAGGGCGGCGTTAGCCGCGCTGGAAACGACGGCATGAGCCTGACCGTGCAGCGCCGGGTATTGCTCTCCGCCGACGAGATCGAGCGAACCATCGCGCGCCTGGCCCACCAAATCCTCGAGCCGCAAGACGCCCAACAGGGACCGGTCATCATCGGTATCCGGCGCGGCGGCGAGGCGCTGGCGACGCGCATCGCCGCAAAGATTCGCGCGATCACCAATAAAGCGCCGGCCCTTGGTTTTCTCAACATCAATCTGTACCGCGACGACGACGTTTCGCGCCAACTGCCCGAATCGCAGATACCCGTCGACGTATCCGGCCGGCCGGTGGTCATCGTCGACGACGTGCTGTTCACGGGCCGAACGATCCGCTCGGCGCTCGATGCGGTCACCGATCTGGGTCGTCCGTCCGCGATTCGACTGTGCGTGCTCGTCGATCGTGGCCTGCGCGAATTGCCGATCGCGGCAGACTATGCCGGACGCACCATCCCAACGGGTCGACGCGAACGTGTGGAAGTCAACCTGAGCGTCGAAGCGTCGCCCAGCGATGAGGTAACGATCCTTGCGGACGCGCCGTAGCCTCATCGATCTCGACGACCTGAGCGCCGACGAACTCGTTTCTATTCTCGACCGCACCGAGGCGTTCGAGCGCTCCGCTCCGCAAAAACCGTTGCAGGGCGTCGCCTGCGTCAACATGTTTTTCGAGCAGTCGACGCGCACGTACACCTCGTTCAATCTCGCCGAGTTGCGTCTGGGCGCCGATGTGGTGAACTTGTCACCCAAGGACCTGAGCCTGGCGACCAAAGGCGAGTCGATCGAGGATACGGCGATCACGCTTTCGGCGATGGGGATCAACGTGCTGGTCCTGCGTCACCCCGAAGCCGGCTTTCCCGCGCGCGTCGCGCGCTCGTTCGACGGTCACGTCATCAATGCGGGCGACGGCGCGCACGCGCACCCGACCCAAGCGATGCTCGACCTCTACACGCTCCGATCGGAGTTCGGGAACATCCGCGGGCGCCGCGTTGCCATCGTCGGCGATATCGCCCATAGCCGCGTCGCGCACTCGTCGATCCAGGGATTGCGTACGCTCGGGGCGCACGTCGTCCTGGTCGGACCGCCCGAACTCTTGCCCGAATCGCTGGCCCGAGACGGCGTCGAGATCGAACGAGACTTCGATCGCGCCATCGGCGACGTCGATGCGATCGTCCTGCTGCGCATTCAGCGCGAACGCTTCCTACGAATGGAACTTTCCGACGCCCAATACGTCAAAGCCTACCGATTGGATGCGCGGCGCCTCGCGCGCGTTCGACCCGAAACGATCGTGATGCACCCCGGCCCATACAATCGCGGTATGGAACTCGACGACAGCGTCTTGCATTACACCGGCTGGCGCTACGCTAAACAAGTCATGCACGGCATCGGGGTGCGCATGGCCGTCCTGGATTTCTTGGTCAACGGCGCTCAGACAACCGCAGCGTGCTGATCGCCGGCGGCCGCCTGGTCGATCCGACGCACGGGATCGATGCGGGTCGGGATCTTCGACTACGCGACGGCATCGTCGTCGAGGTCGGCGAGCACTTGATCGCCGACACGGGCGAAGAAACGCTCGACGCGACCGGTGCCGTCGTAGCGCCTGGCTTCATCGACATGCACGTGCATCTGCGCGATCCCGGCTATCCCGAAAAAGAAACGATCGCGACCGGGACGCTGGCCGCCGCGCGCGGTGGCTTCACCGCCGTCGCCTGCATGCCCAACACCAACCCCGCCCTCGACACGCCCGACATCATTACTTCCCTGTCCAAGGGCGCACACGTTCGAGTGTACCCGATTGCGGCGATCACGCGCGGGCGTCGCGGCCAAGAGTTGCTCGACTATGCCGCCCTTGCCGCGGCCGGCGCGGTTGCGTTTAGCGACGACGGAAACACCGTGATGGACCCTCGCGTCCTGCGCGAAGCCGCCTTGGCCGCGCGCGCGACACCCGGAGTATTTATCTCCCACGCGCTGGACGATCGACTGCACGGCGATGCGGTGATGCACGAAGGCAGCGTCTCGCGCGCGTTAGGATTGCCGGGCAGCCCGGGGCTGGCCGAGGACATCATCGTCGCGCGGGATCTGCTCGTCGCGCGTGAGACCGGCAAGGCGTGGCACATCGCGCACGTTTCGACGGCGACATCGCTGCAGTTGATTCGCGCCGCGCGCGCCGCCGGCATGTCGTTGACCTGTGAAGTTACTCCGCATCATCTGTTCTTTTCCGACGAAGCGGTTCGCAAACTTGGCACGGATGCCAAGGTGAACCCGCCGCTGCGCACCGAGGACGACGTCGCAGCATTGCGCCAAGGTGTGCGCGAAGGCATCGTCGACGCGCTGGCTAGCGACCACGCTCCGCACACCGCCGCAGAAAAATCGGGCGACATGCATACCGCATCCGTCGGCTTTAGCGGCTTAGAGATTGCCGTCGGCGCGTACGCGTTGGCGCTCCCTGGGCTTCCACTTTCTCGCTTCGTCGAATTGCTCTCGACCAATCCCGCGCGGATCTTGGGCGTACCCGGCGGAACGCTCGAGCTCGGCGCGCCGGCCGACGTGACGATCTTTGCCGATCGGGATTGGCGCGTCGACCCGACGCTTTTTGCTTCCAAAGGGCGCTCGACGCCGTTTAGCGGGCAGGTCCTACCGCGCGCCATCGTCGCGACCATCGTCGGAGGACGGCTCGCATTTCACGCAAAAGCCGTAAGCCCGCGATGACGAGCCGTCCCGCCAGCCTTTTTCTTGCCGACGGCAGCCGTTACGACGGTCGCGGGTTGGACATCGAAGGCGTGGCGTTGGGTGAGGCGGTGTTTTTTACCGGCATGACCGGTTACGAAGAAGCGCTCACCGATCCGTCCTACGCCGGCCAACTGCTGACGTTCACGTACCCGATGATCGGAAATTACGGCATCTCCGGAGGCGCCGCGCAATATCCGCGCGCGTGCGTCGCCGGTGCGGTGATGAAGAAGATCGCCCATCATCCATCGCACTTCGCGTCGCAAACCAACCTGCCGACGTGGCTCCGCGAGCAAAGCATTCCGACGATGGTCGACGCCGACACGCGCGCCATCGCGATCGCATTGCGCGAACACGGCACGATCTGGGCGGCACTAGCCGTCGGTCAGACCGCCATCGATCGGGCCGAAGCCGATCTGCGCACGTTTGTCCGGACTGCCAATACCAAAGACCTCGTGCCCGGCGTCGGTGCTCGTGCCGAGAGCGTCGAGGGTCCCGCGGACGGTTTGCGCGTGACGCTGCTGGATTGCGGCGTGAAACGAGCGATCGTTCGCGATCTGCTGGCATTGGGCGCGCGCGTGACCGTCCTTCCGTACGACGCCGACGAAGCGACGATATTGCAAACCCGCCCCGAAGCGCTGTTCATTTCCCCGGGCCCGGGCGATCCGACCGATCTGACCGCGACGATCGACACGTTGCGCGGTTTGCTCGGGCGACTGCCGCTCTACGGCGTGTGTTTGGGTCATCAGTTGTTAGCGCTAGCGTGCGGCGCGCAAACCTACAAACTGCCCTACGGCCACCGCGGCGGCAACCACCCGGTCAAAGATTTGCTGCGCGGTGACGTGCTGATCACCGCGCACAACCACGGCTATGCGGTCGCAACCGATTCGCTCCCCGACGATGTGGAGCCGACGATGATTAACCTAAACGACGGCACCAACGAAGGGTTCCGCCATCGGCGTCTGCCGATCGCGGCCGTGCAATTTCACCCGGAGGCGTCCCCCGGGCCCTTGGACGCACGTCGACTCTTCGGAGAGTGGCTTGCTACCGCGCGGGTCGGCTAGGAGTTTGCTCGCCGGTGCGGCGATAGCGTTGCTGTCTCTGGCCGCGGCGCCGGCGGCCGCCGAGCAGCTCGCGCGGTTGAACGTAAGCTCGTTCACGATGCAGGCCGATACGGCGCAACCGCGCTTGGAAGTGCCGTTTCACATCATCTATTCGATTCACGTCGCTCAGCGCGTCGTCGCTTTGCAGAACATGATCCTGCCGCCGTTCGGGCCGCTGGAGATTCAAGGGGACGAACAGCACATCACCTCCGGAACCGACGGCACGGATTATCGAGAGTCCCTCACGGTCGTATCGCATCAAACCGGACATATCTCGATTCCGGCCGCGTGGATGGACGCGATCGACGCGCGCGATGGGAAACCCAAAAAGTTTCTTGCGACCACGCCCGCCGGCAAGGACACGCTCGAGTTGGATGTGAGCGGTGGATCGCTCGAACCGATCTCGATTGACGGCGGCGCCGCGCTGGTGCGTATGGTGCTGAGAACCCTATCGTTTGTGGGCGGCTTGTGCGTGATCGCGCTGCTCGCGGTGTTCGTCGTGGCTCGCCGCCGCCCGCACGTGGAACGCCCGCCGCAGGCCCAAGGGCCGGTCGAGGTCCTTTCCGAGCCGCATCCCCCGCCGGAACTCACGTTGATTAGCATTCTAGCGAATCTGCGATCCGAACCAACCCGCGCGGGCTCGCTGGCGGCGCGCGCTCGCGTCTGGGATTCGATCGGCGCGCCCGACGGAGCGACCCTCGACGACGTCCTGGAGCGCCCGGCGGCGCAAGAGCCGCGCTTACGGGCGGTGCTGCGCGCTGCCGAGCGTGCTGCATTTACTCACGATGCCGATCTTTCCACTGCGATCGCAACCTTGATCGCCGCCTTGGAGGCTTACGTCGCGTGAACGCACACCCTAGGGCGCTCATCGAAGCGCTCGAACGCACCATCGTCGGACAGCGCGACGTCGTACGCGCCCTGGTTCTCGCGGCCATCGCCGACGGGCACTTGCTGCTCGAGGGGCCGCCAGGTTTAGCAAAGACGCTGGCGTGCCGGGCGCTGGCCGCCGCGCTGGACGGCGAATTCAAGCGCGTCCAGTTTACACCCGATCTCTTGCCCAGCGATATCGTCGGCACGCGCGTCTTCGATCAGCGCGACGGAGCGTTTGCGACCGTGCTCGGCCCGGTTTTCGCCAACGTTGTCCTGGCCGATGAAATCAACCGCGCGCCGGCCAAAGTGCAATCGGCACTCCTCGAGGCGATGCAGGAGCGCCAGGTCACCATCGGTCCGCAGACCCACGCCCTGCCGGATCCTTTCCTGGTCATGGCGACGATGAATCCGCTGGACGCCGACGGCACCTACGCGCTGCCGCTGGCGCAGATGGATCGCTTCTTGCTCAAGGTCGCCGTGGATTATCCCAGCCGCGAAGAAGAAGCCGAGATTCTCCAACGGTTTGCGATACGAGATACCCAACCGCTGCGCGGCGTCGCCACGCTCGACGACGTGCGTACGTGGCGGGCTGCGGCGCGCGCGATTCACCTCGACGAACAGCTCAAACGCTACGTCGTCGACATCGTGCTCGCTACGCGCCATGCCAAAGGTGACGCGCGCCCGTACGTCGATCGCGGCGCCAGTCCCCGCGCGACCCTGGCGATCGTCAACCTGGCCCGGGCCCGCGCGTTGCTCGACGATCGCGATTTCGTCCTACCCGACGATGTACGCGCGGTCGCTCCGGACGCACTGCGCCATCGGATCGGCTTCAGCTATCGGCTGCAAACCGATCGCGTCGATCCCGAATCGATCGTGTGCGCGTTCGTCGCGAGCGTTCCGGCACCGTGAGCGATCGTCCCCTGCGCACCGCCCTGCTGCAAGGAAAACGCCGCCCGCGCCGGAGCGGCTCGGGGTCGCCGACGTTGGCGCGCGGCGACGGTTATGAGTTCGTTGAGGTTCGCGACTACGTGATCGGTGACGATCCGCGTCGCATCGACTGGGCGTCGACCGCGCGCTCTGGGTCTTTACAAACGCGCGTGATCCTCGAAGACATCGCGCTCACGCTCGCCGCGATCCTCGACGACTCCGCCTCGATGCGCGTCGGGCAACGTACCGAACTGCGCTCCGCGGGGCTGGATGCGGTGCGCGCTTGGTACGACGCGGCCGCGCCCGACGATCGCTGCGTCCGCATCGACGCGCAACAGGTCTTTTCGCCGCCTCAACTTCGCGGCCGCCGCGCGGCGCAGGCTTGCGCCGAACTGCAAGCGGCGGCTGCGTTCTCCTTGCCCGGTGCGCTCAACGTCGCCCGCGCCGTGCTTCCGCGCGGCGCCGCGCTGCTGGCGGTGGCCGACGCTTACGATCTTGCCGACGACGACGCATTGCTGTCCGAGATCGGCTCGCGCTACGATGCGACCATCCTGCTCGCTCGCGATCCGTGGTACGACGCAATGCCGCTGCGCGGTCTGAACCGCATCGCCGATGCCGAGACCGGCGCGACCAGTACGATCTATTTCGGTGCCAAACAGCGTGAAGCGTTCCTCCAAGCCATCCGCGAACGCGAGATGAACCTAGCGCAACGTTTCGAACGCGCCGGCTGGCGCGTAGGAACGCTTCACGAACGCAACGGCGCCGACTCGCTCTACGCAGCCTTCGGAATCGCCAGCAGTCATGCCGAGCCTGTCGAAGCATGACCTTCGATCATCCCGCCCGTGCGGGGCTCGCGCTGCTCGTCGCCGCCGCCCTCAACGCGGCGCTTACCTGGCTGGCTCGCCGTAAACGCGCGAGCGAACTGACCTATTCCAACCTCGCGTTTCTCAACCAAGCGACGGACTCGGGAAGGTGGGTGCACACCGCACTGCTGGCGAGTTGGTGCGTCGGCGCGCTCCTCTTGGCGACCGCGATCGGCGGCCCGCGGGTGACGTTGCCGACGCTCGTGCGCGACGGAAGCGTCGTGCTCTGCATCGACACGTCGGGTTCGATGGCTTCAACCGACGTTGCCCCCACGCGCATCCAAGCGGCGATCGGCGCGGCCCGGGCGTTTGTCCGCGCGACCGCGGGCGGCAGCCGCATCGGAATCATTGCATTTTCTACCCAAGCCGCCGTGGCGCAGCCGCTCACGGCCGACCGCGCCGCGCTCGACGCCGCGCTCGACGCGTTCCCCGCGCCCAACGGCGCCACCGCGATCGGCGACGCGTTGGCACTGGCCGCGCAGAACCTACCGCCCAAGGGTCACCGAGTCGTCGTGTTGATTACCGACGGCGTGAACAATCGCGGTACCGATCCGATGGCAGCCGCACAGGCCTTAGGCGCGCAGCACATCCCGGTCTATACCGTCGGCATCGGAACCAACAGTGGTGACATCATTCCGGGAACCAGTGAAGAGGCGTCGATCGACGAAGACGCCTTGCGGGCGTACGCACAGGTTAGTGGCGGCCAATATGCGCGCGCCGATTCCGCCGACACGCTACGCTCGGTCCTATCGCAGTTGGGAAGGGTCACGTCATTTGAGTGGAAGAAGGTTGACGCGGGACTCGACGTTGCGATCGGCGGCGGCGTCGTGATGCTGGCGGCGTTCGTTGCCGGCTTCGCCCTGGGGAGATTTCCGTGAACCTCGAAACGAATCGCACGAACTACCAGCGCGACGAACTCAACGAGTCGTCGATCGGCGACGATCCGATCGTCGTACTGCGCGCGTGGCTGGACATCGCCGCAGCCCAAGCGGTCCCCGAACCCAACGCGATGTGCCTCTCGACAGTCGGTGCCGATGGGCAGCCCTCGTCGCGCATCGTCCTGCTGCGCGGCCTGGACGATCGAGGCCTTCGTTTCTTCACCTCGTACGGAAGTCGCAAGGGCCGCGACATCGCACACAACAAGCACGTCGCGGTGACGTTCTATTGGAATGCGCTCGAGCGGCAAGTTCGCGTCGAGGGCGTGGCGTCGCTCCTGACCGAAGCCGAATCCGACGCCTACTTCGCGTCGCGGCCGCGCGGCCATCAACTCGGTGCTTGGGCGTCCGAACAAAGCGAGTCGATCGAGGAGCGCGCGATGCTCCAAGAACGCAAACAGCATTTCAACGAACGCTTCGAAGGTGAAGAAGTGCCGCGCCCGCACTCCTGGGGCGGCTACTGCATCGAGCCCGACCGCATCGAATTCTGGCAAGGCCGCCCCGATCGTCTGCACGACCGTCTGGTATTTTCGCGAGACGCCGACGCCTGGCACCGCGAACGACTGCAGCCATAAGACAAAAGGGAATGTAGATTCACTTGATTGGATTGGAGATGCGATGAGGAGTGCCTTGTTTTGGATGGCAGTCGGGGGCCTTTCATTCTGGCTGCCATTCATCGTGGTCGGTGCAACTCAACCTGACAATGCGAATGTGGTTTTGCTGAATATTGTTCCATTGGCAGGCCTGATTTTGCTCGGAGCGATAAGTCGGATATACACGAAAGCCTTCCCCAAGTGGGGATGGGTGTTGGCTGGTATATATATCCTCGGTCCGACCGCAATGCTGGCTCCGTCAGCATTTTTCTATGGCCCGTCCTCGCCGAGCATGCCAGGAGATAATCTCTGGCTGCTCCTTTTCTGCTTGTTTCCTCCGACGACTCTCTATGTAGCACTGTTGAACGGAATGATCTTTTCGGTATTGATCGCTACGTATACACTTGGCCTAATAGCGTTAGTTCCGTCGCCACCGCCCGTACCACCCGTGATCTCCAAGCCATGATAGCAACAAGGGAAATCTGATGGGCTCAATCGGGCGCCTGTCGAGGGGCCGCTTTCTAGATTTATAGTTGGGGGTGGATTCAAGCTGGCTTCGATCGAGGAAAAAAACGGTGGCGAGATCGCTCGATACGATGCAGCGGATCTGTCGCTCCACCAAAGGATACGTGGAAAATGAAAATAGTACGAACGGCGGCGCTGCTGCTTGCGACCATCATGGCTTCTGCAATAGGAGGTCTAGCTGGTGCGACATCCGCCATTTACGGCGGAAATTCCACCGAGGTACTCGTGAAAGTTGGAATTGGGCGTGGCGCTGGCACCCTTGATATTTGGTCGCTCCCGGACGGTGCCGCGCGCGTCGCCCACTCCGCATATGCTTTCGTACCGCCGCGCCGGATGAACGTCGGTGCGGCCTATGTAGTGGCGCTAAGGGCGGATGGGCAATCCTGCGATCAAATGATGCTTAAAGTAATCAGCGCGGACCAACTTCATATCTTTGCGGGACCTTTTGAACAGGCCGTCGGCCGCACCAACGAAGGCTCGATCGAAGCCGGGCTGGCGCTGTTAAGCCAAGAAGCCTCAGCAATGGAGAAATGGCTGCGTAGCGGAAAGGCCCGCGGCCACACGATAGTCCCGCAGAAGGTTGCACTTCCCGCCTGTCGCTGAACTGATGACCTGAACCGGAAACCAATGGGGAGGTGCGTCCTTATGACCATGCAGCCAGGTTTCGACGCGGGCTTCGCCCCGCACTGAACCGGCAGTGGCTCGAAAAGGACGAGCATGTGGGGAATACCGGCTAAGATCTATTTTGGCGTTTATCTGTTACGCTAAAGTCATCCCGAGCGGAGCGCGCGAGGCGCGCGTAGTCCGAGGGAAGAGGGACAGAGTGATCACCGGCATCCACGCGATCTTCTACACAAAGCACTCCAAGGAGACGTACGACTTTCTCAAGGACGTGCTCGACCTGCATTACGTCGACGCCGGCAACGGGCGGCTCTTCTTCGCCGCACCGCCGACGGAACTCGCCGTCCATGAGACGGAAGGCGACCCCGCACACGAACTGTGGCTGATCTGCGACGACATCGCCGCGACGGTACAGCAGCTCGAGAAGAAGGGAATCAAAACGACACCGGTCGCCGACCGCGGCTGGGGTTTGGTGACGACGCTCGAACTCCCCGGCGGCGACAAGCTCGGCCTCTACGAACCAAAGCATCTCTCGCCGCTCACATAGCTCGTGCTGGGGTGAGCCATCGCATGCGTGTCGGCGTCGACGTCGTCGGAACGTTCACGGACTTAGTCGCGCTTAACGAACATAACATAAAAGGAGCCTGGTGGCGCTGGGCTAACCTAGGTTCTCGAGCATGAGTGGGCGTTCGATCATGGTTATCGGCTCCGGACCGATTGTCATCGGTCAGGCCGCGGAATTCGATTATGCGGGCGTACAAGCGTGCCGCGCGCTGCGGGAGGAAGGCCATCGCGTCATCCTCGTCAACTCCAATCCCGCCACCATCATGACCGATCCCCAGATCGCCGACGCGGTCTACCTCGAGCCGCTGACGGTCGCGTCGCTCGAAAACATCATCGAACGCGAACGGCCCGACGCGTTGCTGCCGACGCTCGGCGGTCAAACCGGGCTCAACCTTGCAGTCGAATTAAGCGAGGCCGGCGTCTTGGCGCAGTACGGCGTCGAGCTGCTCGGCACGCCGGTCGAAACGATCGTGATGGCCGAAGATCGCGAGCAGTTCAAGGCCAAGATGATCGAGATCGGCGAACCGGTCGCCGACAGTGAAATCGTCACCGACATCGAGAGCGGCGTCGCGTTCGCGGCGCGGGTTGGTTTTCCGCTGGTCATCCGGCCGGCGTACACGCTGGGCGGAACCGGCGGCGGCATCGTCTACGACGAAGAGCAATTGCGCGAGACGCTGTTGTCGGGTCTGAACGCGAGCCTGATCCATCAGGCGTTGGTCGAAACGTCGTTGTTGGGTTGGAAAGAAATCGAGTACGAAGTCCTGCGCGACGCCGCCGACAACTGCATCATCGTTTGCAACATGGAAAACATCGACCCAGTCGGCGTGCATACCGGCGATTCGATCGTGGTCGCGCCTTCGCAAACGCTCTCCGATCAAGAGTATCAGATGCTGCGGACATCGTCGATCAACGTCATTCGTGCGCTCAACGTCCAAGGCGGCTGCAATATCCAGTTTGCGCTGCATCCGGATCGCAGCGAGTACGCGATCATCGAGGTCAATCCGCGCGTATCGCGTTCGTCTGCGCTGGCATCCAAAGCCACGGGCTATCCGATCGCCAAGATTTCGACGCGCATCGCGCTAGGGCAGACGCTCGACCAAATCGATAACCCGGTCACCGGCATTACCAAAGCCGCCTACGAACCGACCCTCGATTACGTCGTCGTGAAGATTCCCCGTTGGCCGTTCGATAAATTCCCGTTGGCCGATACCGCATTGGGTACGCAGATGAAGTCGACCGGCGAAGCGATGGGCATCGGTCGCACGTTCGCCGCGGCGATGATGAAGGCGTTGCGCGGCTTGGATCTCAAACGCGAAACGCTGACCGGCGGCGCGTACGAAGAGTGGAGCGTCGCCGAACTCGATGCGATTATCGCCCGCCCCACGCACGAGCGGATGTTCGCCGTTTGCGAATCCCTGCGCAGGGCGATGACAACCGGCGATCGGCATCCCGAAATCGATCGTCTGCACGCCCTTTCGAGCATCGATCGTTTCTGGCTCGACGAGTTTGCCGACCTCGTCGAACTCGAGGAGCGTCTGCGCGCGGGAGAAGACGTGGTCGCGCAGGCTTACGAATGCGGCTACTCGCGATTGGGTATCGTCGCGCTTCGACAAGCTCAGCGTGACACCGAAGAGGCTCGGCGTGACAGTGCGGAGGTGGCGGCGGCGTTTCGGATGGTGGATACGGCGGCGGCTGAGTTTCCCGCGCAATCGCCGTACTATTACCTCTCGCGCGGCGAGAGCGACGAGATGCGGGCGGGCGAGAAAGAATCGGTCGTGGTCGTCGGCAGCGGGCCGATTCGGATCGGGCAGGGCATCGAGTTCGACTATTCGTGCGTACATGCCGCGTGGGCGCTGCGTGAAGCCGGACGCGCCGCGGTCATCATTAATAACAACCCCGAGACCGTCTCGACCGATTTCGATGTCTCAGATACGCTGATCTTCGAACCACCGGGTGCCGATGAGGTCGAAGCTGCCTGGCGCGCCACCAACGCGCGCGGCGTGATGTTGGCGTTCGGAGGCCAAACCGCGATCAATCTTGCCGCCGAGCTCAACGCGCGCAACGTCCCAATCGTCGGCAGCGATCGCGCTTCGCTGGACATGGCCGAGGATCGCGAGCAGTTCGAGGCAGCGCTCTCGCGCTTGCACGTCGCGCGGCCCGAAGGCAAAGCGGCGCGGAGTTTTCGCGACGCCCGTCAGATCGCGCGCACCTTGGGCTTTCCGGTGCTGGTGCGCCCGTCGTTCGTCCTGGGCGGGCGCGGCATGGAAGTCATCTATAACGAGGGGCAACTCGCCTCCTACGCCGAGTCGGCGTCGCCGATTCTTCCCGACGCCCCGCTGCTGGTGGACAAATACTTGCCCGGCTTGGAAATCGAAGTCGACGCGGTCTTCGACGGCGACGACATCTTGATTCCGGGCATCTTCGAGCACATCGAGCGGGCCGGTATTCATTCCGGCGATTCGATCAGCGTCTATCCAGCCCGGTCGATCGATGCGGCGATGGAACGGCGCATCGTCGACGTTACGACGGCGATCGCCCGCGAATTGAAAATTCGCGGGCTGATCAATATTCAGTTCGTGATCCACGACGGCGCGCTCTACATCATCGAGGCCAATCCGCGCGCCAGCCGCACGGTGCCGATCATCCAAAAGGCGACCGGCATCAATATTGTGGCGGCCGCGACGCGAATCGCTTTGGGCGAGCGGCTGATCGATATGCCGTACGGCACCGGCTTGCTCCCGCGCGTACCGTTCACCGTGGTGAAAGTCCCGGTATTTTCGTTCTCGAAAATGCGCGGCGTCGAAACGATCCTCGGTCCCGAGATGAAATCCACCGGCGAGGTGCTCGGCATCGACGCAACCTTTGCCGGCGCACTGCTCAAAGGCTTCCTGGCCGCCGGCGTGCGCCTGCCGGGATCGGGCACGCGCGTTCTGGTTTCCGTTTCCGGTGACGACAAGCCCGACGCGATCGACGTAATCGCTCGTTACCACCGGCTCGGCCACGCCCTAATTGCCACCTCCGGAACCGCAGCGATGTTGCAAGCCGCCGGCATTCCGTGCAGCACCGTGAAGAAAATCGCCGAAGGTTCTCCGCACGTCTTGGACTTGATCCATCAGCGCGCCGTCGATCTGGTCATCAACGACGCGTCCGGGCCGCGCGAACTCACCGACAACTACCTCTCTTTTCCCC
>DATKGB010000249.1:0-3237 GCA_035544315.1 Verrucomicrobiia bacterium | reverse complement strand
ATCGATCGCGTTGCCTAACGACTTGGACATTTTCCGTCCCTGCGCGTCGAAGACCAGCGGCGCTATGAAGACCGTCGGAAACGGAATATCTCCCATGAAATGAATTCCCAACATCACCATCCGCACGACCCAAGGGAAAATGATCTCCCATCCGGTGATCAGCACTTGCGAAGGATACCAACATTCCAACTCGGGCGTCTTCTCGGGCCAACCTAAAATCGAGAACGGCCACAACCCGCTCGAGAACCAGGTGTCCAGCGTATCGGAATCGCGCGCAAGCGACGCACCGCCATGCTGCGCGCGCGCGATCTCGAGGGCCTCGACCTCGCTCTCGGCAACGACCACGTCGCCGGCGGGTGTGTACCAGACGGGCAACTGATGGCCCCACCACACTTGTCGCGAGACGTTCCAATCGCGAATATTTTCCAGCCACTGTTCGTAGGTGCGTCCGTATCGCTCGGGCACGAAGCGCAAACGGCCATCGCGGTAGGCCTGCAGCGCAGGCTGTGCGAGCGGTTTCATTTTGGCGAACCATTGCAAGGACAGCATCGGTTCGACGACCGCACCCGAGCGTTCGCTGGTAGCGACGCTATGGCGATACGGCTGCTCCTCCACGAGCAGATCGGATTCGCGCAGATGCTCGACGATGCGTTTGCGCGCCTCGAAGCGATCCATGCCCTCGTAGGGTCCGACATCGATCTCGCGACCGGTGATGCGCCCGTCTTCGTCCATGATTGAGGGCATCTCTAAGCCGTGACGCAGACCGGTTTCGTAGTCCAGTGGATCGTGCGCGGGGGTCACCTTGACCGCACCCGTACCGAAATCTCGTTCGACCGCCGGGTCGGCGACGATCGGAATGTAGCGATCCATGAGTGGGGGCAGCATCACGAACTCGCCGATTCGGTCCTTGTAACGATCGTCGTCCGGATGAACCGCAATTGCAACGTCCCCGAGCATCGTTTCGGGGCGCGTGCTGGCAACGACGATGCCGTCGTTGTATGCATAAGTCGTACTGGCGATCCCCGTATCGGGATCGTGTCGCAGGTTGGCAAACGGATACCGGATATGCCACAGCGTGGCGTCGCGTTCGACGTGCTCGACCTCGGCATCGGAGATCGTCGTCTTGGCTTGCGGATCCCAGTTGATCAGGCGCTTGCCCCGATAGATCAACCCCTCGCGGTACAGTTGCACGAAGACTTTGCGCACCGCGGCCGAGAGGCCCTCGTCCATCGTAAAGCGTTCGCGCTCCCAATCCGGCCCAAACCCCAGTGCACGAAACTGCTGGTCGATCGTGCCGCCATATTCGCGCGACCATTCCCACGCCCGTTCGAGATAGCGTTGCCGACCCAGCGATTCGCGCGACTGGCCGGACTTGGCCAGTTCTTTAATCAGTACCGATTCGGTCGAGATCGCCGCGTGATCGAGGCCGGGAAGCCAATCGGCGTTGTTGCCTTGCAAGCGGTGGTAGCGCGTGAGCACGTCCATCGTCGTGTAGGTCGAACCGTGGCCAAGATGCGCGCGTCCGGTGACGTTGGGCGGCGGCATGCAAACGACAAAAGGCGGTCGAGCCGGATCGGGTTCCTCGTGAAAATAACCCGCCTTTTCCCAGCGCGCGTAGAGCCGCGACTCAACAGCCTTAGGGTCGTAATTTTTGGGGAGATCGGGCAACGATGAGCTCACGGTCGCTTTGCGTTCGCGCGACCACGGCGTTTCTCATGCGCGCTTAGGCCGGCATGTCTTTCTTCTGCTCTTGGAAGATCAGCGTCGGCGTGTCTTTCTTCTCGATCACGTCCTTGTTGACGATGCATTTCTTGACGCCTTGGAGCGACGGCAGGTCGTACATCACATCGAGCATGACTTCTTCGAGAATCGAGCGCAGGCCGCGCGCGCCGGTCTTGCGTCCTTGCGCTTTGGCGGCGATGGCCACCAGCGCTTCTTTGGTGAACTGCAAGTCCACCCCGTCCATGTTGAGAATCTTCTGGAACTGGCGCACCAGCGCGTTGCGCGGTTCGGTGAGAATGCGGCGCAGCGCCAATTCGTCTAGTGAGTCGAGCGTGACGACGATCGGCAGGCGGCCGATAAACTCGGGAATCAAGCCGAACTTCAGCAAATCTTCGGGCATGAGCTGTTGGAGCATCTTGCCGATGTGAACATCCTTCTTGCTCTCGGGATTCGCGCGGAAGCCCATGCTGTTGGCCGAGACGCGGGATTCGATCACGCGATCTAAGCCGTCGAAGGCGCCGCCGCAGATGAACAACACGTTGGTCGTGTCGATCTGGATAAACTCTTGGTGTGGATGTTTGCGTCCGCCCTGCGGCGGCACGTTAGCAGTCGTGCCTTCGAGAATCTTGAGCAGCGCCTGCTGCACGCCTTCGCCCGACACGTCGCGCGTGATCGATGGGTTCTCGCTCTTGCGAGCGATCTTGTCGATCTCGTCGATGTAGACGATGCCCTTCTCGGCGCGCTTGACATCGTAGTCGGCGGCCTGAATCAGCTTAAGCAGAATATTTTCGACATCTTCGCCGACGTAACCGGCCTCGGTCAGCGACGTGGCGTCGGCCATGGCCAACGGCACGTCGAGAATCTTGGCCAACGTTTGGGCCAAGTAGGTCTTACCCGATCCGGTCGGCCCGACCAGCAAGATATTCGATTTTTGCAATTCGACGTCGTCGGCACTTGGGCCGGCGTTGATACGCTTGTAGTGATTGTAAACGGCGACGGCCAGCGCTTTCTTGGCGCGGTCCTGCCCGATCACATATTGATTGAGGATGTGATTGATTTCTTTGGGCTTTGGCACGTTGCGGATGCGTAGGCTCTCGTCGGCGTTCTTGTAGAGCTCTTCCTCGATGATCTCGTTGCAGAGTTCGATGCACTCGTCGCAGATATAGACGCCCGGGCCCGCGATCAATTTTCGCACTTGCTCCTGCGACTTGCCGCAGAAACTGCACTTGAGTTGGCCCTTGTCGTCTCCGAACCGAAACATCTTGGCTGGCTGGTAGCCCTTCTCCGGCCTAGGCCGGGATCGGCAATGGGTGCCGCTGATCGATGACCGTGTCTATAATACCGTATTCTTTGGCTTCTTGCGCGGTCATATAGTAATCGCGCTCGATATCTTTAAGAATTCGTTCGACATCCTTATGAGTGGTCTCGACGTAGATCTCGGCGATGCTCTTGCGGGTCGCGATGAGGTCCCGGGCGGCGATTTCGACGTCGGTGGCCTGGCCGCCCCCTTCCCCC
>DATKGB010000248.1:0-6666 GCA_035544315.1 Verrucomicrobiia bacterium | reverse complement strand
GTGCGACCCGAAGCGAAGATCGCTGACAGGCTCACTCTCGGAGCGCTTGAACTTGGGCGATGTCCTTATCGCCGCGACCGCTCAAGTTCACCACGATCAGATCGTCGGCGCTTCGTTCCCGCGACAACTCCCTGGCAAAGGCCAATGCGTGTGCGCTTTCAAGGGCGGGGACGATGCCCTCGCTGCGCGCGAACGCTTCAAACGCTTCGAGCGCCTGCGCATCGGTAACGCTCACGTAGGTTGCCCGTCCGGTTTCCTTGAGATGCGCGTGCTCGGGACCGACCCCGGGATAATCCAGACCCGCGCTGATCGAATGCGTTTCGCGTACTTGCCCTTCGGACGTTTGCAAGAGATAGGAGCGCGATCCGTGCAACACGCCGATGCTGCCGGCGCCCAGCGCCGCCGCGGTGCGCTGGGTCTCGATGCCGTCTCCGGCAGCTTCCACGCCCCACAACGCCACCTTGGGATCGTCCAGGAACGCCGAAAAGATGCCGATCGCGTTGCTGCCGCCGCCGACGCAGGCGACAACGTCGCTGGGTAACCGCCCGTAGCGTTCCACGCATTGACGCCGCGCTTCCACACCGATGACCTTCTGCAGTTCGCGGACCATGTACGGATACGGGTGCGCGCCGACCACCGAACCGATCACGTAAAACGTTTCTTCGACCTGAGCCGCCCAAACCCGAAAGGCTTCGTTGGTCGCATCCTTGAGCGTTTGCGTGCCGCCGCTTACCGAATGCACCGTGGCTCCGAGCAACCGCATAATGTACACGTTGAGGGCTTGACGTTCGATGTCGAGCGCACCCATATACACGTCGACCGGAAAACCGAACTTGGCGCCGACCGTCGCGGTGGCGACGCCGTGCTGGCCAGCGCCGGTCTCGGCGATCAGCCGCTTCTTGCCCATCCGGCGCGCCAACAGAGCCTGACCGACGGTATTATTGATCTTATGCGCGCCGGTATGATTGAGATCTTCGCGCTTGACCAGCAGCGGCACGTTCGAGACATCCGCCGCGTATCGATGCGCGAGGTACAACGGCGAAGGCCGCCCTACAAAATCGCGCAGGGTCGCATCATACTCCACCCAGAATTCCGGATCGGCAAACGCTTCTTCGACCGCGCGCTCGAGCTGCGTCAGCGCGCCGACGAGCACTTCGGGCACGAAGCGCCCGCCGAACGATCCAAAGTATCCGCGCGAATCAGGTTTCATCGCGCTCCCGCACGGCTGTAACGAAGGCGCGCATCTTCGCCCGATCTTTGTGCCCATCCGTTTCGATTCCGCTTCGCACGTCAACGGCGTACGGCCGGACGATGCGTATGCAACCGCCAACGTTGGCCGCTGTTAATCCACCGGCGACGACGATCGGACGTTCGCGCGCCAACCCTTCTAACGCCCGCCACGCAAAGGGCACGCCCGTTCCACCCGCTCGTCCGTCGACTTGCGTATCGAACAGCGGCATCATCGTCGAGTATTCGTCGGTGCGCCGACGCAGTTCGTCAAGGGGCTCACCTTCCGCGCGTACGTGAATCGCTTTGATCGATGCGCCCAGGACGGCGGCTTGCTCGGGCGACTCATTCCCGGAAAGCTGCAACAACAGGTTGGGCACGGCCTCGCGGGCTCGCTCGACCTCGGCGCGGGTCGGAAAAACGAAGACGCCGACGGGGGTCACGAACGGCGGAAGCTCTCGAGCAATCGCTCGGGCAGTTTGCGGCGAGATGCGCCGGGGTGAGTCCGCAAAGATCATGCCGATCGCATCGACGCCCGCTTCAACGGCGGCCAGCGCATCTTCGGGCGACGTGCAGCCGCAGAACTTTATGCGCGTGCGCACTTGAGCGTCGCGATCAAGGCGGCGGGGTCGTCGGAGCGCATTAGCCATTCGCCGATCAGGAAACCGCGCGCGCCCGCCGCGCGCAAACGTTCTAAATCGCCGGCGTTGCGCATCCCGCTCTCGCTGATGCCGAACACGCCGGCGGGGAGCAACGGAAGCAGTTGTTCGCTAACGGCCAGATCGGTTTCGAAGGTCCGAAGGTTGCGGTTGTTGATCCCGACCAGGGTCGCCCCCATCGCGCCCGCGCGCTCCAACTCGGCTAGGTCGTGCACTTCGAGGAGCACGTCGAGAGCGTAGCGAGCCGCTTCGTCCATGCACGTTCTCAAGATGTCGTCGTCGCAACCGGCCACGATCAGAAGAATCGCGTCGGCACCGTAGGCGGCCGACTGCGCGATACCGTAACGCGTGTTCAGAAAGTCCTTACGCAGGATCGGACGGCTCGCGCTAGCGCGCACGATGTCCAGATAGGCAAGGTCGCCCAAAAAATGATCGGCTTCGGTCAAAACGCTGATCGCGTCGACGCCCGAGGCGTCGTAGACGCGTGCGATCGCCGCGGGATCGAAGTTGCGCGCGATCAAGCCGGCCGACGGCGAGGCGCGCTTGATTTCACCGACGATCGCTCCGCCGGCCGCTCCGGTCAGTGCCGCGGCAAACGGCCGACGCTCCGCAACCCGAGCGAGCGCGCGCTGCGCGACGACCGCGTACGGTTCTTCCGCTTCTTCGCGCCGGAAGTGCGCGGCTTTGGCGGCATAGATCTCGGTAAGAATATCGCTCATCGCGCCACCTCCACCGCATGGGCAAACGTGCGCAATGCGGCACCCTCGCGTAATGTCGCGCGTGCCAGCTCGAAGGCCTCATCCAACGTCGACGCGCGCCCGCAGACGTGTAGCGCTAAGGCCGCGTTGAGTGCGACGACGTCGGCGCGGCCCGAGTGCTCGCCGCCCAAGATCGCCAAAAATGCATCCTTGCACGCTTGAATCGAACCGCCGACGACCGCCTCGAGGGGGACGTCGAGATGGAACGCCGACGGATCGATCGACCAATGCCGCGTGCCGCCCTCGTCAAAACTGTAGACTTGCGTGGTTCCACAACCCGAAACTTCGTCGATTCCACCGCTGCCATGTACGACCGCGCCGGCCCGCACGCCCAATCCGCGCAACGTATCACCGACGAGTTCGAGGAGTTCGGGACGCGCGACGCCGACGACCTGGTGCGTCGCCGACGCGGGATTGGTCAGCGGTCCCAACACATTGAAAATCGTACGAATACCCAACTCGCGGCGCACCGGAGCAACGTTGCGCATCGCGGGATGATAGGCTGGAGCGAACATAAACGTAAAGCCGGCTCCGCACAGCATGCGCGACGCCACGTCGGGCGAGACGTCTAGCGACAGGCCGCATGCTTCCAGGACGTCGGCACTACCGCAGGCAGAGGAAGCTGCACGATTTCCATGTTTTGCGACTGGAACGCCGACGGCAGCGACGACCAGCGCGGCCATCGTCGAGATGTTGATGGTGTTCGCGCCGTCCCCGCCGGTGCCCACGATGTCGGCCACCATCGGCAGCCCGTGAGCGACGTGCAAACTGCGTTCGCGCATCGCACGAGCGGCGCCAACGACCTCGGAAACGGCTTCGCCTTTAGCAGCTAGCGCTACCAGCAGACCGCCGGCACGAACGGGCGTCAGCGCGCCGTCCATCACCTCTCCGATCAGCTCGGCGGAAGCCGCTTGATCGAGGTGCTCGCCGGCCAACAGCCGGCGCAACAGCGGCGCGAACTCCATTAGAATGTCCGGCGTCTAGAAGATGGTCTGGCTACTTAACAAGTTCGAGAATCGAGAGTTCCGCGGCATCGCCGTGACGCACGCGCGACTTGATGATGCGCGTGTAGCCGCCCGAGCGCCCTTTGAGCGACGGCGCGATCTGTTCGACGAGCTTCTTGACGACTGCCGGTTCGGTCAAGAACTCGGCAACTTGGCGGCGCGCCGCCAGGTCTCCCGGCATAGCCGTGGTGATCAGACGCTCGATGACCTTGGAAATTTCCTTGGCTTTGGTCGAGGTCGTTTCGATTTTCTCGTACTTAAAGAACGAGGTAGCCATATTGCGTAGCAACGCCTTGCGATGGCCGTCGGTTCGGGAGAGGCGCTTGTACTTGAGTTGATGTGGCATAAGCGTTCGCGCTACGACTGGCGCAGCGACAGGCCCCTCTCTTCGAGAACTTGTTTGATTTCGTCGAGCGACTTCTTGCCGAAGTTGCGCATCTTCATGATCTCGTCTTCGCTCAGGTCGAGCAGTTCCGACACGCGCGAGATACCGGCGCGCTTGAGGCAGTTGTAAGACCGCACCGACAGGTTGAGCGTTTCGACCGGAATGTCCCACTCGCTGGCGGGCGCTTCGGGCGCGCTCTGCTCCTCGCTGGTGAAATCGACGAAGAGGTTGAGCTGATTCTGCATGATCTGCGCGGCCGTCGAGAGCGCCTCGTCGGGTGAGATCGAACCGTTGGTTTCGATTTCGATCGTCAGGCGATCGAAATCCACGCTCTGGCCGACGCGCGTGTCGTCGACGGTGAAATTCACTTTGCGAATCGGCGAGAAAATCGAGTCGAGCGGAATCAAACCAATCATGTGCTCGACGTTGCGTTGTTTGTCGGCCATCACATAGCCGCGACCCTTCTCGATTCCGATCTCCATCGACAGCTTGGCGTCCTTGGACGTCAGCGTGGCGAGATGATAGCTAGGGTCGAGGATGTCGACGTCGGCATCGGGCGCGATGTCGCCCGCGGTCACGGCCTTGTTGCCGCTAGCGGCGAGGGTCAACACTTTAGGCTCGTCGGTGTTGAGCCGAATCGCCAGCCCTTTGAGATTGAGCATCAACGCGATCGTGTCTTCGACCATCCCGGGGATCGTCGAGAACTCGTGCAGTACGCCATCGATCTTCACGTAGGTAACGCCGGCGCCCGGAATCGAGCTGAGCAAGATGCGGCGCAGCGCGTTGCCCAGCGTGATGCCGAAGCCGCGCTCGAGCGGCTCGATCACGAATTTAGCAGACGAATCCCGGCGCTCGCGCACCTCGATCGAAGCGCCCTGCGTAGTTTCCAAAACGGTCATAGTTCCTTGTCGTGTCCTTTATTGCCGTTTACGTTATCCGTCGGTGCAAGCACCAACGATCGTACGCCTAACGGCGGTGTGTTAGATTTTCCCGGCAGGGCCGGTTTGCCGAGCCGACTAGCGGCTGTAATATTCGACGATGAGTTGTTCGTCCACCGGTGTGTCGATTTGCTCGCGCGTCGGGAGTTGGGACACCTTTGCATCTTTCTCCTGAGCGTTCCACTCGAGCCACTCGGGTGGACGACGACTGCCGGCCGTGTCGAAGTTGGCGGCAAAGATCGGCGATTTTTGGCTGCGCTCGCCGACTGAGATCACGTCGCCGGCCTTCACGATGTACGACGGTATGTTGACGACGCGCCCGTTCACCCGGAAGTGGCGATGCGTGACCAACTGACGGGCTTGCGAACGGCTGCTGGCCAGGTTCAGGCGATAGACGACGTTGTCGAGACGGCGTTCGAGCAACTGCAGGAACGTCTTACCGGTTTGACCCGGGACGCGCGCGGCTTCGCGGAAGTAGTTCTGGAACTGCGTCTCGTGGACGCCGTAGTAACGACGCATCTTCTGCTTCTCGCGCAGTTGACGCCCGTACTCGGAAACCTTCTGACGCTGCTTGCTGATGGTTTTCTGACCTGGTGCTGTGCCGCGACGCTCGACGGCGCACTTGCGCGTGAGGCAGCGATCGCCTTTGAGGAACAGCTTGATCTTCTCTCCGGTCTTGCTCGATGCGGTCTCACGACGGCAGAGACGGCAAACCGGTCCAGTGTAACGTGACATATTCTCCTAAGCCCCTTACACGCGACGCCGTTTAGGCGGGCGGCAGCCGTTGTGCGGAATGGGGGTAACATCTTTGATCAGCGTGATTTCGAGGCCGGTGGCTTGCAATGACCGAATCGCGGCTTCGCGTCCGGCGCCCGGACCCTTGACCAGTACTTCGGTGGTCTTCATGCCGTGGTCGATCGCCTTGCGCGCGGCCGTTTCAGCGGCCATCTGAGCGGCAAAGGGCGTCGACTTCTTCGAGCCCTTGAATCCGAGGTTGCCGGCCGAAGCCCACGACACCACGTTGCCGTGCGTGTCCGAGATCGTCACGATCGTATTGTTGAACGACGCGTGGACGTGCGCGATGCCCGCTTGTACATTCTTACGCTCGGTCTTACGACGCGTCTTGGTTTGCTTCTTCGCAGCCAAAGTAACCCTCGATTTATCCTGTCCCCGAACGACGGGGTGTCGTCACCTCGACCATCGATCCGGCACCTCGTGCCGCCGACAATCTGTTTTCGAACGCTCGGCGATTGCGTCCGACCCGCAGAGCCTGCGGGATGCCGCGAGGCACCGCGGAGAGAAGTGCGGCGCCAAGAGGGTATTCTACGGGAACCGTCGCTCCCGGTCAAGAGGCTTGCCGGCAGAGCCATTCGACAGGCTCAGGTGACAGTGTTCGCCCTTCACGCAAAGGGGCTCCGGCGATTGCCGGAGCCCCTTGCTTGTCCCTTACGGGGGTCGAGCTTAGAACTTGAGCCCGAGGCCGACGTACCCACCCGCGTGGGTGTAGTTGCCCGGAGCGTTCATCTTATTCTTGCCGCTGTCGCCAAGGAACCCGAAGTCCAAGAAGATCGGGCTGCCTTTGCCGAACGTCAGCGCTCCACCCAGGGAGTACTTCAGCACGTTGTACGACAGAGCAAACGGGCCGGTCGGACAGACGTCCGTGCCGCACGTTCCCCTGACGTTGGGGTAGTAATA
>DATKGB010000247.1:0-9492 GCA_035544315.1 Verrucomicrobiia bacterium | reverse complement strand
TTCGGTATCGCTGTAGACGTTAAAGGCCGTCAGCACGCGATCGGCGGCGGCGTACGGATCCACGCCGGCGGCGACGCCGCTGCGCAGTTCCCGTTCCAATTTGCGCTGCAACTGCCCCAGCGCGAGCTGTCGCACCTGATGCGCGAAGGCCTGCGCGCGCTTGCTCGCGATCGCGCCGGTCGCGTGTAGCCAGGCGGCGTGACGCTCGATCGCCTTCCACAGTTCGTCGACGCCGTCGCCTGAAAGCGCTTGCGTGGAGACCAACTCCGGAACCCAGCCGCTAAAATCCAGCATCTCCATCATCGAGCGAATCTCGCGGCGCAGTTGGTTGGCCATCGGGTGATCGGCTTTGTTGATGACGAAGATATCGGCGATCTCCATGATCCCGGCTTTGAGGACTTGAATCGAATCGCCGCTACCGGGCTGCAACGCGACCACCGTGGTGTTGGCGAGTTCGGCGATCTCAATTTCACTTTGACCCACGCCGACGGTTTCGATCATCACGACATCGAGGCCGTAGGCATCCATTAGCAACACCGCATCGGCGGTCGCGCCGGCGACGCCGCCGAGATGACCGCGGCTAGCCATCGATCGAATGAACACGTCGGCGTCGGTAAAATGCTCGGTGAGGCGGATCCGATCGCCCAGCAGCGCGCCGTGCGAAAACGGCGACGACGGGTCAACCGAGATCACGCCGACGCTCTTGCCCAGCGAGCGTGCTTTGCGGACCAGTGCCGACGAGAGGGTCGATTTGCCGACGCCCGGCGGCCCGGTCAGGCCGATGGTCATCGCGCGTCCGGTGCGACCGAACAGATGGCGAATCAACTCGCCGCCGCGGCCGGATTCGGCAACCGAAATCGCGCGCGCTAGCGCACGCGGCTTCTTACTCTCAAAATCGAGCAATAGCGAAGCGAGCGTATATGGTTGCGGCACCGCGCATGGCTTCGATGAGGCGGCCCCGATGCCCCGTTGGTCGCCGCCCCAGGCCACGTTTCGCAACGGCCCGAAAAAGGAGCCGATGAACGACGGCCGGTTGCGACGCTTTCTAGGAATCGTAGCGTTCGCATGCGGCATTACGGGCGCATCCTGTTCCACCATCGGCGCGACGCCGCTGGGGCCGGTTCGCGACGCTCGCATCGACGCCGCCGTACGCTTCGTCATGGACGACCCGAAGATTGCCGGATTGGCACTGGGTATCGCCCGCGCGAGCCACATCGTCGCAATCCGCACCTACGGATACGCCGATCGCGCGAGCCGACGGCGCGTGGACGCGCGGACCGTCTTTCCGATCGGATCGCTGACCAAATCGTTTACCGCCGCGATGCTGCGGATGCTGGTGCTCGAGGGCCGCGTCGCGCCGGACGCAGCGCTGCGGCGCTACGTTCCCGAGTATCGGGCCGCCGGCGCGGTGACGATCGACGAATTGCTCGCGCAAACTGGGGGCATCCCCGATTACGCGCAGGGTGTGGGATTTTTGGCGTCGTCAGCGCTTCCGCTCGCGCCCGAATCGCTGATCGCTCGGGCCGCCGCCCAGCCGCTGGGTCCTAGCGGTACGTTCGAGTATGCCAATACGAACTATCTGCTGGCCGCGGTGATCGCACAGCGCGCCGCGGGCGTTTCGTACGCGGCGCTGCTCCGTCGCTCGATCCTGGATCCATTGCGGCTCGAGCGAACCGCCGTCGCCAACGCGTTTGCAGCGCCGGTCGACCGCGCGCGCGGCGACGCGTCCGAAGGCTCGGCGACGTTGGGCTTCGGGTGCGCCGACCTGGAGTCCGACGTGCCCGATCTGCTCGCGTGGTCCGGCGCGCTGTTTGCCGGCCGGGTCGTTCCCGCGCCGCGCGCCATCGGGCCGTATGACGACGGCTTTTTTCTCGCCACAACGTTGGGGCGACGAGTTGCCTACGCCAGCGGTTACGTGCCGGGGTTCTCTTCCTATTTGTTGGTCGTTCCCGATGCCGATCTGCGCGTGGTACTGCTCTCCAATGCCGGCAACGTCGACCTCGGGCCGCTCGCGCGCAGCGTCGCCGCGGCCGCGCTCGACCTTCGCGAGACCGACTGATGCGCCGCGCCGTCGCTTTTCTCATGACCGTTGCTTTGTGCGCGAGCGCGCTATCGACGGCATCCGCGCGCGAACTCGCATTGCCGATGACCGGACAGCGCAGCCGCCCGATCGAATCCGAGACGCTCTTTCACACGCTCTTTAGCGATTTCTTCGATGAAGCCGATGGCACGACGTACGTGCAGACCGGCGACATTCCGGCGATGTGGCTACGCGACTCGTCGGCGCAGACCATCCCCTACATCCGCTTTCAGCCATACTACCCAGTCCTGCGCGCGCGTTTTGCCGGCGTGATCGAGCGCGACGCTCGTAACATTCTCACCGATCCCTACGCCAACGCGTTCATGGCGAACTATCACATCTGGGAACGCAAGTGGGAGGTCGATTCGCTGGCGTGGCCGATCGTTCTGGCCTACGTATACGAACAGCAAACGCACGACGTCACGATCTATTCTTCCTCGCTGCATCGCGCGCTGCGCAGCGTCGTCAACACCTATCGTTGCGAACAGTTGCACGCAACCTGCAGCCGCTACGTCTATCTGTATCGGGTCTATACCCAGAACGCCTACAATCCCGACACCGGCATGATCTGGAGCGCCTTTCGCCCATCGGACGATGCGGTGCAATACCGTTACAACATTCCGCAAAACGCGCTTGCCGTCGTTGCGTTGCGCGACCTGGCGATACTGGCCGTCGACGGTTACGGCGATACCAATCTGGCCAACGAAGCCAATTCGATCGCCGCGGCGGTGCAATTGGGAATCGAACGCTACGGCGTGGTCTGGAACCCCTCGCAAGGCGCGCACGTCTACGCCTACGAAGTCGACGGCAACGGGCACGCCAACCTGATGGACGACGCCAACATTCCCAACCTTACGACGTTGCCGTATATCGGTTGGTGTTCGTCGAACGATCGTCTCTATCTTAACACGCGGACGTTCACGCTCTCGCGCAGCGATCCGTGGTACTTCAGCGGAACGTACGCCACCGGTTTGGGCAGTCCGCATACGCCCTACGGCTTCGTCTGGCCGCTGGGGATCATCGGTCGCGCGCTGACCGCAACGTCGTCGTCCGAGGTCGCCGAATCGATCACCACCTTGGCCGAGACCGACAGCAAAGACGGCTTGATCCACGAGAGTTTTAACCCCAATGGGTATTGGCGTTACACCCGCGCGGAGTTCGGCTGGGCCAACGCACTGACTGCCGAGTTGATTTTTCGCAGCATCGCCGGATTTGATGCCGTGCCGTTCGTCGGAGGCGATCTCACGATCGTCCCGTTCGAACACCCGATCGCGACCCCGACCTTGGCCACGCCGATGGTGCAGATCGAGAACGCCGGAGCGATCGTCGATTCCCTCGGTCAACTCCTGGCCACTAGCAGCGAAATGCCCACACAGCCATAGGTAAGAAAGCATTCACTATAGGGAGCCGACGGCCAAGGAGCCAACCTCACCGCCCACATGGATCAAGGATATTATCGGCACCCGACGATTTCGGGCGACCGGATCGTTTTCGTCTGTGAAGACGATCTGTGGAGCGTGAACGCCGGCGGCGGCGACGCGACCCGGCTCACCGTCAGTTTCGGCACGTGCGCGACGCCGCGACTTTCACCCGACGGCCGCTTGGTCGCGTTCGTCTCGACCGACGAAGGCAACCCCGAAGTGTACGTTATGCCCGCCGATGGCGGCCGGCCCGAACGATTGACGTTCATGGGCGCGACCATCGTTGCGGTCAGCGGATGGAGCGCCGATGGACGTGAGATCCTGTTCACCGCCAATCCGCGCGCGTGGTTCGGCGGCGAGACGCAACCGTTTTCGATCGCTCCCGATGGCGGAACGCCGCGCAACCTGCAACTCGGTCACGCGCGTAGCGTCGCGCGGGGCACCGGCGGCGCGATCGTCCTGGGACGCAACGCCGAAGATCCGGCTCGTTGGAAGCGCTATCGCGGCGGCACCTCGGGTGAAATCTGGATCGACCCGTCGGGCAGCGGCGAGTTCCAACGCGTAGCGCTGCCGGACGGTAACCCGGTCGGCCCGATGCTGATCGACGAGCGTCTGTTTTTTTTGGCCGATCACGAGGGCATCGGTAACATCTATTCCAGCCGGCTCGACGGCAGCGACGTGCGCCGACAAACGCACGAGAACGATTACTACGTGCGCTTCCCGTCGACGGATGGAACGCGCGTCGCCTATTCTGCCGGCGGCACGATCTCGGTCTACGACGTCGCCTCGGATTCGACGCGCGCGCTCCAGATCGCAACCCGTTCGGCAGCACCTCAAACCGCGCGCCGCTTCGAGCACGGTGACGATGGCTTGGAACACATCGCGGTCCACCCCGACGGTTCGAGCTGCGCGCTGATCGCCCGCGGCCAGCCCTTTACGCTGCCGTTTTTCGAGGGCGCCACAATTCATTACGGGATCGGCAGCCGCGCGCGCTATCGTTTGGCGGAATGGCTACACGACGGCAAGCGCTTTGCTTGCGTCACCGATCTCAACGGCTACGAGCAGCTGGCGACCTTCGCCGATGGCGGCGGCGACCCGACGCTGGTCACGACCGGTGACATCGGACGCGTCACCGACTTGGCGGCGTCGCCGACCGGCGAGACGATCGCGTTTGCCAATCATCGCTGCGAACTGTGCGTGGTCGATTTGGAAGACGGCCGCGTGCGCGTGCTGGATGCGAGCCCCGCCCATCGCATCGAGGACTTGGCGTTCTCGCCCGACGGACGGTTCATCGCGTACTCGTGGTCGCCGATGAACGGCGCATCGATCCTGCGCGTCGTTAAAGTAAAGTCGGGCAAGGTTCACGACGTCACCTCGCTGCTGCGCGTCGATCGCTCGCCGGCGTGGGATCCCCAGGGCAAGTATCTGTACTTCCTTTCCGCGCGCGATTTCAATCCGGTCTACGACGCGCTGCAGTTCGATCTGTCGTTCCCGCTGGCCGAGCGCCCGTTTGCGATCACGCTTCGCAACGACGTGCCGTCGCCGTTCGTCCCCAAGCAGCGCCCGTTGCATCGGGATCACGATCACGATCATCACCACCATCACGATCGCGATCGCAACGAAAACTCCGACGAGAAGAGCGCTAAGCCGGTCCGCGTCGAGATCGACTTCGACGGTATTCAAGGCAGGGTGCTGGGCTTTCCGGTCGACGAAGCCAACTACGGCCGGCTCGTCGCCGGCAAAGAGCGCGTCTTATTTACGCGTTTCGAAGTCAAAGGCATCAAGCCGGCGGGCCACACGTGGGATGAGGAAACCGAATCCGGCGTTCTGCTGGCCTACGACTTCGACCAGCAGCGTTTGGGAACCATGGCAATCGACGTCGGCGAGATTCGCCTCGGCAACGACGCGCGCACGCTACTCTACACCTCGCAAGAGCGCCTGCGCGCGATCGACGTCGAAGGCGACTTGCCCGAAGACGACGACGAACCAAAACTCTCGACCGAACCCGGGCGCAAGAGCGGCTTCATCGACCTCGCACGGGTAAACGTGGAGATCGCGCCGCGCGATGAATGGGCGCAGATGTACCGCGAAGCCTGGCGACTGCAAACCGAACAGTTTTGGGTCGCGGACATGAGCGACATCGACTGGGACCGCGTCTACGATCGCTACGACGCCGTGCTGCCGCGCGTCCGCACGCGCACCGAGCTATCCGATGTGATCTGGGAGATGCAAGGCGAACTGGGCACGTCTCACGCCTACGAATTCGGCGGCGACCACCGCGTTCCGCCGCAGTATCAGCGCGGCTTTTTGGGCGCCGACCTGGCGTGGGACGATGCCGCCGACGGCTACCGCATCGAGCGCATCTACCGCGGCGACTCGTGGAATCGCGAAACCGATTCGCCGCTGGCCGAACCAGGATTGGATCTTCGCGTGGGCGACGTCATCGTGGCGATCGGCGGCCGACACTTGACGCGGGCGCTCACGCCCGACCGGTTGCTGGTCAATACCTCCGGACGCGACGTGGCCGTGACCGTCGAACGAAAAGATCAGAAGGCGCGGACGGTATTGGTGCGGGCGCTGGCGAGCGAATCGCCACTGCGTTATCGTGCCTGGGTGGAAGAAAATCGCCGCATCGTGCACGAGCGCACCAACGGCGCGGTCGGCTATCTGCACGTTCCCGACATGGGGCCATGGGGCTTCTCGGAGTTTCATCGCGGGTATCTCAACGAGTTCGATCGGCGCGGACTGATCGTCGATGTTCGCTTCAATCGAGGCGGTCACGTCTCACCGCTGCTGCTAGAAAAACTCGCCCGCAAACGCGTCGGTTACGACGTGCCGCGATACGGACGGCCCGTGCCGTATCCGCCCGAGTCCGTTGCCGGACCGATCGTGGCAATGACCAACCAGTTTGCCGGTTCCGACGGCGACATCTTCAGTCATTGCTTCAAACTCTATAAACTGGGGCCGCTCGTCGGCAAGCGCACCTGGGGTGGCGTCATCGGCATCGACCCGTACCATCGGCTGGTGGACGGCACGATCACGACGCAGCCGGAGTTCTCGTTCTGGTTTAGCGATGTCGGCTGGAAGGTCGAAAACTACGGTACAGATCCCGACTACGACGTCGATGTCGCGCCGCACGACTACCGCGACGGCAACGACCCGCAACTCGAACTGGCGCTGCGCTTGATGGACGGCGCGTTAGCAAACGCGCAGCCGTTCGAGCCCGATCTCACCACGCGCCCGTCGCTCCCGCTGCCGTCGCTGCAATAGGCATACGGCTCATTCCAAAAGAACTCCGGCTTCCGACTGCCGCCGCCGCGGCGACCCTGCTGTTGCACCTCATCGGCAACGCCCACTATGGCTTCTTCCGTGACGAACTCTACTTCATCATTTGCGGGCGCCACCCGGCATGGGGCTACGTCGATCAGCCGCCGCTCACGCCGCTGATCGCCGCCGGCACGCAACTGTTCGGAACGTCGCTGTTCTGGCTGCGGGCGGCCGCGGCACTCTGCGCGGCCGGCGGCGTCTTCGTCAGCCTTCGGCTCGTTCAACAGCTGCGCGGCGGCGCGTTCGCCCAGATACTCACCGGCATCTGCGTCGCGCTAGCGCCGGTCTTGCTGAGTTTCGGCATGAAGGTCAGCACCGACATGCTCGGTCTGTGGCTGTGGCCGTTAGCGGCGCTGTATGTGGCGCGACTCATCGACGGAGCCGATGCCCGCTGGTGGCTGGCCGTGGGCACCGCGATCGGCGTCGCCGGCGAAGCCAAATATAGTGTCCTCTTCTTCGCGATCGCGCTGATCGTCGGCGTCGCGGCCTCGCCCAGTCGCCGCGTGTTCGCGACGTGGTGGTCCGTCGCCGCGGCCGCCATCGCGATGTCGATCGTGCTGCCCAACTTCGTCTGGCAAGCCGTGCACGGTTTCCCGATGCTGGAGCTGCTGCGCAACGGACAGCACGGCAAGAACGTCGTCCTTTCACCGCTTGCCTACGTAGCCGAAGAGATCCTGATTTTCAATCCGGCACTTTCGCTTGTGTGGATCGCCGGCCTGATCTACGCGTCTATCGTCGCACGCCTGCGCTGGATCGCCGCGACGATGATGGTGCTGGTCGCGCTAATGATCGCGTTTCATGCCAAGCACTACTATCCGGCGGACGCCTATCCGATGCTGTTCGCCGCCGGCGCATTGGCGCTGGAGGCTTGGACGGCGCGGGCACGCTTCGTGCGGCCCGTTATTGCGGTCGCGGCGCTGGCACTGGCCGCAGCGCTCGTCCCGGTCGAGTTGCCGGTCATGTCGGTCGAGCATTTCCAGGCCTACGCTAAGAGGCTGAGTCAAGTGCTGCACATCGGCAGCAAAACCGCCGCCAGCGAACACCATCGGTTGGGTCGGCTCCCGCAAGACTATGCGGACATGCAAGGTTGGCCCGAAATGGTCGCAGTCGTAGCGCGCACCTACGACGCGCTCCCGCCGGCCCGGCGCGCGCGCGCAGCAATCGTTGCCGACAATTACGGCGAGGCCGCCGCCATCGATTTCTTCGGCGGCCGCTATGGATTGCCGCCGACGCTGTCCGGTCACAATCAGTATTGGCTGTGGGGCACGCACGGTTACGACGGATCGACGATCGTCAAAGTCGGCGGCGACGCCGCCGATCGGTTTGGTGCGATGTTCGCTAGCGTACGTCTCGCGACGCGCTTTCAAAACCCATGGGGGATGCCGTTCGAGGATAACCTGCCGATCTACGTCCTCGAAGGCGCGCGCCACCCGCTAACCAGCTATTGGCCGTTGCTTCGCGCTTACAACTAAACGAAGCCGGGACGGGTTTGCGCGACCGCAGCGTTTTCCGACGTGGCCCGGCGCACGCTTCTGCTAACTCGTGGCCGAGCGCGCGGCGCAGTCGATAAGGTGGTCGTCGACCATCCCGACGGCCTGCATGAACGCGTAGCAGATCGTCGGGCCGACAAATCGGAACCCGCGCTTTTTGAGGTCCTTGCTGAGGGCATCGGAGATCGGCGTGGTGGCCGGAACGTCGTCGCGATTGCGTAGGCGATTGTGGATCGGTTTGCCGCCCACGAATGCCCACACGTAGGCATCGAAACTTCCAAATTCGCGCTGCACGGCAAGAAATGCGCGCGCGTTGCTCACCGTCGATTCGATCTTCAGCCGATTGCGAATGATGCCGGGGTCGCCCATCAGTTTTTCGATGCGGCCCGGCGTGAAGCGCGCGACCTTAACCGGATCGAACCCGGCAAACGTCTCGCGATAGCGATCGCGCTTGCGCAAGATCGTCTCCCAGCTCAAACCGGCCTGCGCGCCTTCGAGCGTCAGGAACTCAAACAGCCTGCGATCGTCGTGAGTCGGCCGTCCCCATTCTTCATCGTGATATGGAATCGACAACTCGGTCGTTGCCCAATGGCAGCGCTTCACGGCGCCAACAACCGTATGATGTCGGGATAAACCCGCTCTGCCGTCCACGAATGGCGCGACGGCTCGATGATGTCGTGCGAGATCGGCAGATCGTCGAACGAAAATGTTTCAACGTCGCCGCGCAAGGCTCGCCAGCGCTCGACCAGGATCGCAATCGCGCGATTATTGACCGCGCCTTCACGTTTGTTGGTAACCACGACGATCTCTTTGGCGCGTGCGGGTTGCGTCCTGGCCGTTTCGAGCAATTCATGCGCGAGCAGGTACAGTTGCGCGATCGCGTGAGTAGTGTAGCGTGGGTATCCGTGCTCGGGCATCTGGCGCTCGCGCCTAATCGGATCCCACCATCGGAACGTATTGGGCAATCGCAGCGCGAGCGCGGCGGCGGCCGGTGCGATCCGCACCGGCAGTCCGAGCACGCCCAAGAACGGGATCAACGGCACCGCACGCGCGACGTCTTCACGTTGTGCGATCCAACTCGTCAACAGGCCGCCCAACGAGAACCCCGCCACCGTAACGCGGTCGCCCAAGCCGCGAGCGAGCGCCAGGCTCCGTTCGGCCACGTCTCCCTCTC
>DATKGB010000246.1:0-7684 GCA_035544315.1 Verrucomicrobiia bacterium | reverse complement strand
GGGGGTCTGCACGCCCTTCGACAAGCACGAGCCTATCCGGGTAGGCTAGGGCATAACCGATCGGGATGCGCATGTCCGGGGCGCAGAGTTGCGCCTTGACGCTTCCATCGGTGAAGACGACCATACCGTGAGCGATCGATTGGGGATGAACGACCACGGCAATGCGTTCGCCGGGCAGCCCGAAGAGCCGGCTGGCCTCGATCGCTTCCAATCCCTTGTTCATCAGCGTCGCCGAATCGACGGTGTTCTTGGTACCCATGCGCCAGGTGGGATGCGCCAGGGCTTGTTCGAGGGTCGCGCCTTCGATCTGCTCGCGCGTGCTGGTGCGAAAAGGACCGCCCGAAGCGGTCAGCACGATCGATGCGACGCGATCCATCCGCTCGCCGACCAAGCATTGAAAGACGGCGCTGTGTTCGCTGTCTACCGGAACGACGCGCGCGCCGCCGCGCGCGGCCGCCGCCATCACCACCTCGCCGGCAGCGACGATCAACTCTTTGTTGGCAACGGCCAAGTCGATTCCGCGATCGACGGCGGCCATCACCGCGTCGAACGCAACGAATCCGTCGGTGGCCGCCACCACGATATCGGCGCCCGACTCGGCGGCAACACGCCGCAATCCGTCTTGGCCGTCGGCGGCGACCGTCGCGACGGTCGGCGCGAACGTCGCGACCTGCGCGCGCAGAAGTTCGACGTTGCGACCGGCGGCAAGACCCACGACCGTGAAGCGCTCCGGGTGGCCCGCGATCACGTCGAGGGCTTGGCGCCCGATCGATCCGGTCGAGCCCAGGATCGCGACCTTACGCGTCACTGAACGCTCAAGATTCCCAGCAGATGCAGCCCACCGAAGAATGCCATTCCACCAAACAAGTAGGAATCGAAGCGATCCAAAACGCCGCCGTGTCCCTGAATCGCATCGCCCGCGTCCTTTACGCCCGCATCGCGCTTGAGCGCCGACTCCACCAAATCTCCGGCTTGGGCCGCAATCGAGGTGATCGCGCCGACCAAGCCGCCCTGCCACCACGTCAGGTGCAGCTCCGGGCGCAACGCCAACAGCGACCCGATCGCGGTGACCAGCAGCAGGGCGCCGATCGAACCTTCGTAGGTTTTCTTGGGAGAGATGGTCGTCATCGGATGACGTCCCAAGAACGTGCCGACGACCATTCCCAGAATGTCGGTGAGCGCGATAAGCACGACGGCATAAAACGTGAACAACATGCCGTCGCCGGGAATGCTGCGGATGAAGACCCAATAGGTCAGCAGTTTTCCGATATATAGAACCGACAGCAGCGTGTAGGCGGTCCGTGCGAAGTAGCCTTTTTCGGCTCCGTACATGCCCAGCGAGAACGTCGCGATAATGATCGCCGCGATCAGCACGCCTTCCCACTTGTGCAGCATGCCCAGCGCCGCCAGCACGATATAGGCAGCGACGCCCAGCACCGAGACCGAATACTCGACTTCCTGACCTTTGATCTTGCATAGACCGTTGAGTTCGTAGATTGCCGCCACTCCGATGCCCAGGGTCAGTACGTAGAACGCCCATGGGAAAACGACCGTGGCGAGCCCGAAAACGGCCAGAATCAATCCGACGACGATGCGACGCACCGTAATCGGGTTTTCGTTCACGTGCCGAAGCGGCGTCGCCGGCCGCTGTACTCCGCGAGCGCTCGTAAAAATTCGTCCTTCCCGAAATCCGGCCAATGCACGTCGCTCATGACCAGTTCGCTGTAGGCAGCTTGGTAGAGCAGAAAGTTCGATAAGCGATGTTCGCCGCCTGGTCGTATCACGACGTCGGGATCGGGCAGTCCCGCGGTAAAGAGATGCTCCGCAATGCACGTCTCGTCGATCTGCTCGGGTTGGAGCAGACCCTGGACGACCTCGCGGGCGATCGCCTGCATGGCGCGTTCGAGTTCGAAGCGGGACGAATAGTTCACCGCGAGATTCAACTGCAACCCGGTGTTTGAAGCGGTTCGATCTTGCAAGCGACCCAACGCGGCGCGCGCGCGAGGCGGGAAGGCTTCCCACGCTCCCAAGATGCGGACGCGAACGTTATTGGCATTGAGTTGTGCCAGTTCGGTCCGCGCGAAGAAGACGCAGAGTTCGAACAGGGCGGCGATCTCCAGCGAGTCGCGCCCCCAGTTTTCCGTGGAGAATCCGTAGACGGTGAGATGCTCGACGCCCAGGTCGCTGGCCGCGCGGGTCACCGCGCGCAATGCCAGGATGCCGCGGCGATGTCCCTGGACGATCGGCAACCCGCGTTCGCGCGCCCAGCGTCGGTTTCCATCCATGATAATGGCGACGTGACGCGGAGCGGCGCTCACGACGCGATCTTTTCGTACGATTCGTAGCCCAGCGTCAGGATCAAGCCGTTTTCGAGCAGGCCCGGCTTCACGCGCAAGACCCGCAGGCGCCCGCAACCCAACCAGCCGCTCAGCGGCGCTAGAACCGTGACCCGCAGCGGACGTCCGCGCGCAGCGCGGCGCGCGGCAACGTCGGTCATCAGCACGAGATCGTCGCACGTGCCAGTGTCGCCGGACACTAGACCTCCATCACTTCTTTCTCCTTGGCGGCGACCACCGCGTCGATGTCCTTGATGAACCGATCGGTCAGTTTCTGCAACTGGTCGGACATGCGCTTGTTATCGTCTTCGGTGATCTTGCCGTCTTTGAGCTGGTGCTTGATGTCGTCGTGAGCCTTATGACGAACGTTGCGCACGGCGACCCGGCCGTCTTCGGCCTTCTTCTTGATGATTTTGACGAGGTCTTTACGGCGCTCTTCGTTGAGCGACGGAATCGTCAAGCGAATCGACTGACCGTCGACGTTGGGCGTCAGTCCCAGATCGCTCTTCTCGATGGCCTTGCGAATGTCGCCGACGACGCCTTTGTCCCAGGCAGCGATCACCAGCGTGCGCGCGTCGGGCGTCGAGACGCCGGCGACCTGCTTGAGCGGAACGCTCTGTCCGTAGGCTTCGACGTGCAGCCGATCGAGCAAGGCGGGCGTCGCGCGACCGGTGCGAATCGACGCGAACTCCGAACGCGTGGCGTCGATGCACTTATTCATCCTATCTTCGACGTCTTTGAAAAACGTGTCGCTCATCATTCTCAGCCCTTTTGTTCGAGTAGCGTCTTACCGACGATGGTTCCGATTTTTTCGCCCCAGACCACACGCCGAATATTCCCCGGAACGCCCATGTCGAACACGACGATCGGGATTCGGTTGTCCATGCATAACGCCATCGCGGTCGAATCCATGACTTCTAGGCCGCGCTGCAGCACGTCCATGTAGTCGAGCCGATCGAAGCGCGTTGCCGTCGGATCCTTCTTGGGATCGGCGGAATAGATGCCGTCGACCTTGGTGGCTTTGAGAATCGCCTCGGCGCCGACTTCCACCGCTCGCAACGCGGCGGTCGTGTCGGTCGTGAAGTACGGATTGCCGGTGCCCGCCGCGAAGATCACGACGCGTCCCTTTTCCAAGTGACGGATCGCGCGACGGCGGATGTAGGGTTCGGCAATCTGATGCATCGCGATGGCCGTCTGGACGCGCGAGGGGACGCCCATCCGTTCGAGCGCGTCCTGCAGCGCGAGGGCGTTGATAACCGTGGCGAGCATGCCCATGTAGTCGGCGGTCGCACGTTCCATGCCGGCCTCTTCGTGCACTTTGCCGCGCCAGATGTTTCCGCCGCCGACGACCACCGCAACGCTCACCCCGTCGGCGTGAACGTCGGCAATTTGTTGAGCCATCGTCCGCGTCGTGTGCACGTCGACGGAGGTGTCGTTTCCGGCGAACGCTTCGCCGGAAATTTTGAGCAGAACGCGCTTGTAGCTCGGCCGGTCGGCGCCTACATCCACGTTCGTCGCTCGACTACTTGTCGCCGAGTGTGAACTTGGCGAAACGGCGGACGACGATCTTCTCGCCCAGCGTTCCAACCGCCCGATTCACCAAATCGTTGATGCTCAACGCGTCGTCCTTGACGAATCGCTGATCGAGCAGCACGCGCTCCTCGTACCACTTGTTGAGCTTGCCTTCGACAATTTTAGCCGAGACCTCGGGCGGTTTGCCCGGGGGCACGGTGGCCTTGAGTTCTTCGATCGCCTGTGCGAGAACGTCGGCCGGCACACAAGCGCGATCGAGGTATTCGGGTGACATCGCCGCGACGTGCATGGCGATATCGCGCGCGAGCTCGCCGAACTGCGGGTTGCGTGCGACGAAATCGGTTTCGCTGTTGACCTCAACGAGCACGCCGATCTTGCCGCCGGCGTGGATGTACGACGCGACTAAGCCCTGCTCGGCCTTGCGCTCTTCTTTTTCTCCAGCCTTGGCCGCGCCACGCTCGCGCAGCAACGTCTTGGCCTTCTCGAAGTCGCCATTGCTCTCGATGAGGACCTTGCGGCAATCCATCATCGGCGCGGTGGTCTCTTCGCGGAGTTTCTTGATATCGTCGGTGGTCGGCTGATAAGACGCGGCGGTGGACAACGTATGCTCCTCTAAACGGTCGCTTCGGCGGGTTGCTCTTCGTACGCGGGCGCGTCGGCATAAGCGCTTTCGTCGTACTGGGACTCGTGCTCGGTCTTACCGGCGATGATCGCGTCGGCGATCTTGCTGACCATCAGTTTCACGGCGCGAATTGCGTCGTCGTTGCCCGGAATCGGGTAGGTGATTTCATCGGGGTCGCAGTTGGTATCGATCACGGCGATGATAGGAATCTTCAACTTGCGCGCTTCCAAGACGGCGATACGCTCCTTCTTCGGGTCGACGATGAAGATCGCGTCGGGAAGACGGTGCATGTCTTTGATGCCGCCCAAGAACCGTTCGAGCTTGCTGAGTTGGTCCTGGAGTTTGGCGACTTCTTTCTTGGGAAGGCGATCGAAGTCGCCTTGCGCCTTCATGTTCTCTAGCTCGCGCAGACGCGCGATCCGCTTTTGAATCGTCGAGAAGTTGGTCAACGTTCCGCCCAGCCAGCGCTGGTTGATGAAGTAGGTCCCGGCGCGCTCGGCTTCCTCGCGCACGACTTCCTGGGCTTGCTTCTTGGTGCCGACGAAAAGAATGACTTTGCCTTCGCGCGACATCTGCTGGATCGCTGCGTAGGTTTCACGGAGTTTCTGAACCGTGAGCGCGAGATCGATGATGTAGATCCCGTTGCGCTCCTGAAAGATGTACGGTTTCATCTTCGGATTCCAGCGACGGGTTTGGTGGCCGAAGTGGACTCCGGCTTCTAAAAGTTCGCGCATCGTGACGACGGACATGAAAAAGACCCCTTTTCTGCTGGTTCTCGGTCGCGAGGCCTCCTGGCGGTGCGAACCGATCGTCGAACCATAAACGGCCTGCGTCCGTGCGGGCCGGAGTGAAACAACCGCCAGAGTATAACATGGCTCCGCCGGGCGGGTCCACCGCCCCGGCTGCAGAACGTCGGGGGCGATGCGGTTCCTCGTAACGGGCGGCCTGGGGTTTATCGGGTCGAATTTCGTCCGGCTCGCGTTGCAGGAGCGGCCCGCCCTCGAGATCGTCAACCTGGATGCCATGACCTACGCCGGAAACCCCGCTAACCTGGCCGACCTGGCCGACGACGCCCGCTATCAATTCCTTCGCGGCAACATCTGCGATCCCGCCGCTGTCGATCGGGCCATCGGCCACGGGGTGGACGCGATCGTCAACTTTGCAGCCGAGACCCACGTCGACCGCTCGATCCTGGATCCCGAAGCATTCCTCCAGACCGATATTTTGGGAACCCACATCCTGCTCGAGGCGGTCCGCAAGCGCGGGGTTGCCCGTTACCTTCAAGTCTCTACCGACGAGGTCTACGGCGATGTCGCCCAGGGTGAATCGACCGAGGACGACCCGCTGCGTCCCCGCAGCCCATATTCGGCCAGCAAGGCCGGCGGCGACCTCCAGGTTCTGGCCTACCGCGCGACATACGACGCTCCGGTCCTGATCACGCGCGGCAGCAACACGTACGGGCCGTATCAATATCCTGAAAAGCTCATCCCACTGTTCGTCAGCAAACTGATCGACGATGAAAGCGTGCCGCTTTACGGCGACGGCTTGCAAGTCCGCGACTGGCTACACGTCGACGACCACGCCCGCGGCATTCTGCACGTCCTCGAGCACGGCGAACTCGGCGAGATCTATAACGTCGGCGGGGGCAATCCACGTACAAATCTGGCGATCACCCGCGCCCTGATGGACGGCTGCGGTCGATCGATGGAGACCCACCTGCGCCATGTGGCCGACCGCGCCGGGCACGACCGTCGCTATGCCATCAGCACCGCTAAAGCGCACGCGCTAGGCTGGATGCCGCGAGTCGACTTCGACGACGGAATCCGGGAAACGATCCAATGGTATCGCGACAACCAGGCTTGGTGGCGCCCGTTGAAGTCCGGCGAATTTCTCGACTATTACAAACGGCAGTACGCGAGGAGATAACCACGACGGCGGCCCGGCGATCGAACAGGGGCGCCCGTGCGCCCAACGGAACAATCGGCATCGAGATGAAGGGCGTTATTCTTGCGGGCGGCTTGGGCACGCGGCTCCGTCCGCTCACGAAGGTAACCAACAAACACCTTCTGCCGATCTACGACAAGCCGATGATCTACTATCCAATAGAGACGCTGTGCAAGGCTGGGATCAACGACATTATGATCGTCACCGGCGGCAACTCCGCCGGTGACTTTCTCCGCCTGCTCGGCAACGGTGCGGATTTCGGCCTCAAAGATATCTACTACACCTACCAGGAAGGCGAAGGGGGCATAGCCGACGCGCTCAAGCTCTGCGAGCACTTTGCTGAGGGCCACCGCATCGTCGTCATTTTGGGAGACAACCTGGTACAGGACGATATCTCGCCATACGTTCGCACGTTCGAACAACAGGAATCGGGTGCGCGGATTCTGCTCAAACAAGTCGACGATCCCGAGCGGTTCGGCGTTCCCGAGTTCGACGGCGAGCGAATCGTGCGCATCGAGGAGAAACCCGCCGAACCCAAGAGCGCTTTCGCGGTGACCGGCATCTACATGTACGACCAGCGCGTCTTCGATTATTGCCGCCATCTGCGGCCATCGGCTCGCGGCGAGTTGGAGATTACCGACGTCAACAACCAATACATCAAAGAAGGCGATCTCTTCTACAACATCCTGGACGGCTGGTGGACGGACGCCGGTCAGTTCGAAAGTCTGTATCGCGCGACGGCGCTGGTTGCCAGAGAGCGCGGCAAATCGTGACTTCTGCGGCCGCCCCGCTTGGCGCTAGGCCGAATCCTCCAAGATTACGCAGCAGGCTGGACTAGGATTTGGACGGCGGCTTTTTCCTGGGCTTGAGGGTAGCCCGACCCGCTCCACTCTCCCGCTGGGCTTCCGCTGGGACCGCCGTTGCGGCCTGGTCCGATCGCTGGATCTCTTCGTAGATTTCCGAGCGATGGACGGAAATATCTCGAGGCGCTTCAATGCCGAGCTTGACTTGGTCGCGGTCGACTGCGACCACGACAATGCGAACATCGTCGCCGATCATAATCGACTGGTTGATCTTTCGGCTCAGAACAAGCACGGTGCCCTCCTGGCGATCCGGATGGCCCTCTGGCCCCACCTGGTTGGCGTACGCTCCCTACTTTTAGACGGAAGCCTCGCCGTTTACTGCGTGGTCGCCGCCGTTGCGGTTCCCGTGCCACCCGCCGACTCGGCGGATTTCCGCGGCATCGGCC
>DATKGB010000245.1:0-9065 GCA_035544315.1 Verrucomicrobiia bacterium | reverse complement strand
GGAGAGAGGGCCACCAACATCAAGCAGAAGACCGCGCATAAAGCAGAGCGGAAACGTGCATTTCGCATTTGGCGGAGCCTTTCGAAGAAGCGTTAACCCAAGGTTTTGCTGGTGCATACAACCCTGTCCGCGCTCGCTCCTCGCTGAGCAAGTCGAAAACCGCGAGTTCATCACGTCGTTAATAATGATCGTGTGGGACCGTTGCGACAAGTCCCGGATTTGCTGTAATCCCGCATCCGTCAGACGGATTCGACGAAAGACGGCTCAAGGTTACGCGGGATTTAGGCAGTGCGAACGATCCTCTGTTACGCCGGTTAGGCCTCCGCTACGCTGCGGTTACGCCGGCCTGCTCGTTCCATCGTTGCACATTTACACCCATCACGAGCAGCCACAGCATCAGGGAACCCTCCGCTACGATGCCGAGGATTTCGATGCCCATCGTTACGGGCTTCGAAAGTTCCGGCAACAGGAGCATTAGCCAGCCCAGCCCGGATAGCGCCATGAGAATGCCTAGAGTTCGTGGCAGGAACGTCGACCACAGAATGAGGGCACCGATGGTGAGGTTGAAGAGCCCGAAAATCGCCAACGCACTTTGGAGCGAGGCGAGATGAAAGAGGCTCAAAGACTGAACCGTGCATCCCACGACGCTGATGAGAACGGCGAGTAAGGCCAAGTTCCGGTTCACCGGCTTGAACATCTGGTAGAGAAACAAGGTGACGACGAGATAGTACGCATTTGCGATGAGGTTGGCGCCATCGCTAAGCGCGACGGGCGCATGACCGACCAGAGCTGCGGCGAAGATAACGATCGGAAAATAGAGCAAATAAACGGCGCCGGTAATTCTGGCCTTTGTAAGCGTCATTTCTATTTCCCCCTAGAACGTCTACTGCTGGGAGCAGACGCTTGTTTCGATTTTAGTAATCCGGTTCTGTTTGAATTTCCCTAGCTCGCGATCGGTAGGGCGGCAACGGCAGCAGCCTGCTCTTCTGCGCGCATCGTCGACCACTCGCGGAATTCTTGCATGTCGAGGTAGATCCGCTCCTGCCAAGTTTCCGCCTTTTCTGCCAGAAGCGCACCGATTAGACGCACCGCCGAAGCTTCGTTGGGAAATATGCGGACCACTCGCTCTCGCCGTCGGATTTCTTCGTTGAGGCGCTCTTGCATATTCGTCGATCGTAAGCGTCGACGGTATTTTTCTGGAAGACACATGACCGCCGTCGCGTCCTCGAATGCCTCTTCGAAGCAGGCAACAGCCTTAGGCGCCGTCTTCGAGAACGTTTCTGCGAACCTGTCGAGTTGCCGGCGAGCCTCGCTCATGTCGCGGCCAGAAATACGCGCTTGGCGGCGTCGGCAACGGCTTTGCGTTCGCGCATTGGGCTGTGCCCCTGAAGGTTGCGTTCGAGATGCACTTGGCAGCGTTGCCAGGTCGCGCCGGCGAAGTGCTTCCGTAGCGCCTGCACAAGGCCAGCGTGCTCGTCAGACACGACGAACGCTACGCCCTTGAGCCCGCGCTTGCGCAGGCTGGAAAAGAGCGCTTCCCATGTCGTAAAGCTCTCCGAATCGCCCAGCGCAACGCCGAGGGGCTCGCGGTAACCATTGGCGTTCACCCCGCTGGCGATCAGCGCGGCCTTGCTGACGATGCGTTCGTTTTCCCGGGACTTGATGAACATCGCGTCGACGTAGATAAACGGAAACTCCAGTTCGTCCAGGGGCCGCTCGTTGAACGCGGCCACCCGGACGTCGAGTTGAGCAATGAGCCGACTTACGGCCGACTTCGAGATTGACGTGCCGCACAGCGCCTCGGTTATCGCGCTCATCTTTCGCGTCGACACGCCGTTGACGAACATTTCCAGGATCGCCAAAACCAGCGCTTGTTCGCTGCGTTGGTAACGCTGGAAAATGTCTGTCGAAAAGCCGCCATCTCGCGCCTGCGGCACGCGCAGGGTTATGGGTCCTACCCGAGTGAATAACTGACGCTCGCGCGTTCCGTTTCGATAGCCTTGTCGCTCGTTGGTACGCTCATGGCGATCGGCCCCGAGATGATCGCCCATCTGCTCTTCAAGCAGCTGATTCAGATAGGTCTCGACGACCCGAGCTACGAGATTTTCGGCAGCCTCTGGAAATGCGCTCTCCGATGAGCTAAACTGAATATCGGCCACTGCTGATTCCTTTCGGTGACGTTTTTGTAAGCAAAAAAACTGTTCCGAAAATCGGCGGTGGTTTCCGCCTTTTACAGCATTATAGGGGCGCGACCGACCGTTGCGACAATTTGCGAGGAATATCTGGACTGCGGACGGCGCGATCGTTCCGCCTTTGGCCGCCGAGTGTCGCCGATTCCAAGCCCGGTTGATGAGAAACGATCTAGCGCAAGGGGACTTAGCGCAGCGCTGCGCGGTTAGCGCTCTTGGGCACCGTTCTGAACCGAGAGCTCCCAGCGATACCCGTCGGGATCGTGAAACCACAGGCCCAAATGCGGCGAGCCCGGCGATGTAGGGCCGATCTCGTCACCCGGGTCTTCCAGTTCTACGCCGTTTTTCTTCAACGTCTCGAGCGCTTCGCGCAGCACGCGCATACCGTCGATGTGAAACGACATGTGGTCGATCGTGTCCGGATGTGGTGTGCCTTTGATGAACCCGATGATCATGACGTCGTTCGTCAGCGCGATGGCCTCATCGGACCGGAACATTTCCCGCAGATCGAAGTTCTTGGTCCAAAACTGCGCGTGCTTCTCCGGGTCTCTGACGGCCAGACTGAAATGCCAAACCGTGCCAAGTGGTATTTTCATATTCGTACCTCTTCGTAACGCGTCAAGCGCACTTGTACCCGCGGATGATGCGATCGTAACACACGCCCAGGCGGTTCGGATTCACGACACTAACAGTTCCGTGGACAATCTTCTGCAGAAATCACACAAAAAGCTTAGCACGATTTCGGAATCCGATAACGACGGCGCGGCGCGCAAGCGGCCGCTCATACACGTAACACGAACTCGCCATCGCGTTACTCTGGATCGAACGCGAATCGGCGGTTTGCAGCCGGCCATCGTAACAGGCGAACTCTAGCGCCGTAATGCCGGTAAGGTCTATCCGGGAACCATAATTTAGAAACCCCGCGGTATCTTCGTCCGCGCTAACTAATGGAGCACTTGCCGTCCTCAAATCGAATGTGCTCCACGATCGTCGGGGCAGTGTAGGTTTTCGACGAATTGCCGAAGGCTTTCGTGGTGTAACATATCGTCGCACTTGCGGCGTCCGTGTCATGTGATTTCACGTACACGTGCACGTAGGTAAAGAAAGCTACATCTTTGATACCCAAGCGAATGCTTACGGTCGAACCCGGCGCGAACATCCCTTTGTGCTGGACAGCTATTCCCTGGACCCAGTCCACCCAGATGAATTTTCCCGTGCTGTTGACGAGGTCGACGTCTGTGGTATCGGCCATCGCGGGGCGCACCAGCGCCAGGAGCATGACGCCCACCAAGAACGAGCAGAGGACTTTTGCGAACTTCATAACCTTTCTCCATCTTCAAGAAGGCCGATGCTACATGTAAAACGAGTCTAACGCTCGCTTAGTTCCCTTAGTGGCCGACCCCTTTGCTCTAGGTAAGAAGTGCCGGATGTTTCTATGAACAGCCGCTCGTTGAACCGCAAGAATCGCACTTCTCGCACGAGCCGTTGCGGACCATGGTCAGTTGACCACATTCGCTGCAGGCGTTTCCGGTATAGCCTTTGGCTTTGGCGGCGCTGACGGCGGCGCCTTGGGCGGTCGATCCGCGCGAGAGCTTCACGGTCGCCGGAGAGGGTCCGACCGCGGTAGCGACGACGACGCCGGCGCCGGCTTGCGGCGCCGAATGTTGCGGCGCATCGGTCTGGCCGGGATGCAGATGTTCGCTGACCGGGTGGAACTTCTCGGCCACGCCGATCGGGCGCACCTGAACTTCGCCGTCTTCCTCGGCGATGTACTCTTCGTCGGCTCCCGGTCCCATCGCATCCATCGCCATCGACGGCTGCACGTGGGCGAGTTCGTAGCGGCCGAGATACGAGACCGCCAACTCGCGAAAGATGTAGTCCAGGATCGAGGTTGCCATCTTGATGTGATCGTGACCGACGACCGGGCCGTTGGGCTCAAACCGCGTGAACGTGAATGCCTCGACGAACTCGTCGAGCGGAACACCGTGTTGTAAGCCCAGCGAAATCGCGATCGCAAAGTTGTTCATCAACGAGCGGAACGCGGCGCCTTCCTTGTGCATGTCGATGAAGATCTCGCCGATTTGGCCGCCTTCGTACTCGCCGGTTCGTAAATACACCTTATGGCCGCCAATGACGGCCTTTTGGGTGTAGCCGCTGCGACGCTCGGGCATCCGGCGGCGCTTGGCAATGTAGCGGTAGACGATCTTCTCGGCGATTTGCAGCGGTTGCGCGAAGGGCTGCGTCATCGTCAGCACTTCATCTTCGGGTGAATCGCCGCCCAGATCGTAACTTGCCGCTAAAGGTTGCGAGAGTTTCGAGCCGTCTCGATAGAGGGCGACGGCCTTGATCATGCGCTCCCACGCGTAGCGATAGGCTTCCTTGACGTCGGAAACCGTCGCGGTTTGCGGAAGGTTGATCGTCTTGGAAATCGCGCCGGAGATGAAGGGCTGGGCGGCGGCCATCATGTCGATGTGTGCGATCGGTCGGATGTAGCGCGTTCCGTACTTGCCGCACGGCGTCGCGCAATCGAAGACCGCGAGATGCTCGTCGTTGAGATATGGCGCGCCTTCGAGGGTCATGCGGCCGCAGATGTGTGCCGACGCTTCCTCGATGTGCTGGGGCGAGAAGCCTAAGCCATCGCGCAAGATAGAGAAGGACCAATCGTTGATTTGCTCGCTAGTGAGACCGAGTTTCTCGTTGCAAAACTTATCGCCGAGCACGAAGCGGTTAAACGCAAACGGCAGTTCAAATGCACCGACTAACGCGCCTTCGATACGCGCGAGCGCGTCGTCGTCAAACCCACGAGCCCTGAGCGTCGCTCGATTAACGTGCGGCGCGCCTTCAAGGGTTCCCGTACCTTTAGCGTAGGTTTCGATCGCGACGATCTGTTCTTCGCTGTAGCCGAGATGACGCAGCGCGGCATCGACCGACTGATTGACGATCTTGAAGTACCCGCCGCCGGCGAGCTTCTTGAACTTCACGAGTGCAAAATCGGGTTCAATACCGGTCGTGTCGCAATCCATTACCAAGCCGATCGTGTTGTGCGAGATGAATCCGTTGGCAACGTATGTGACGTTCTCCGGGACCGACAGGTCGTAGGTAAACTGCTCGCCGCCATCTTCGTTGACGGCGACGCTGTCGTAGAAGAAGCGCAGCGCTTCGATCAGGCGCGGATCGGCGGTCCGTTCTGCGAGGACGGTCGCAGAACGGCGTGTAATCGCACCGTGGCGTTTGAGCGAGAGCTCGACGGCATTGCGGAGATCGTCTTGCCGAGACGCAAGTTCGCGTATGATCTCTGTTGCCAGATGGACGTAGTCGTAACGAGCGCCTTGTTCCCCATCGGTCGGCTCAAGGGCACCGTTCTTGCGTGCACCGATAAAGCCGACCACGCGCCCAAAGCGCCCGACGTAGGACTTGTTCTTCAATCGCAGGATGTGAAGCATCGACTGCCCCCAACCCGAGATCGAGTGATTGGTCGTTGTCGGGAAGCCCATTGCCAGCAGCAGGGAGCGAAGATCGTCGGCGAACTCTCCGTGGGCGGTGGTCCAACTTGGAACGCCGGCGGTAACCGTGCCATCCGCTTCGAAAAGTCCCCGCACGAACGCCGCATAGACGGCTGCGTCGTTGGATGCGAGCAGCGCATCTGGAATGCGCGGGAGATAGCCCTTCCCGCTGTGATCGATAGCCGGCGGCAGTTTTGCGAATCCGGCCGCGCGCCACCACAGCACGAGCGGAACAGAGTTGATCGACGCCTCGGTGTATCCTGCTTGCGGTGTTAGCGTGACAGGCAGGTTGAACAACGATCGCGACAGAGTGGATAGCCGATCTACGACGTCGAGGTCGGTGTCGGCAACGCAGAAACGCAGGCCCTTGGCGTGGAGCGAGCCGTCGCCCATAAAGTAACCCAGAAGTTCGCCGAGTTCGGCGTTCATCGTCTCGGGAACTCGGGTGGTGTAATCGCCCGTCCAATACTCTTCACCCAATGGCGGCAGAGCGACACGTTGCGGCGAGCCGACGAGCTTGCCCATCGAGAGTGCCACGACATCGTCGGGCGAGACTTCGGCGAAGCGCTTCCAGGCCAGCTCGCCGCTTACCGGGTCGAGAACCTTAATGCGATGCATTGCCGTGCCGGTGATCGAGTAACCGTTCTTCGTGCGAATGCGTCGCGTCGGCTCGACGCCATTGACGTAGAACTTGGTCGCAGCGCGCGGTCCCTCATCGGTAAGTACGTTGAAGGACACGTCTTGCCACTTGGCGCCGTCGTCGATGTTGCCCAAACGGTTGAGACGCATCAAGCCCCGATCGGTCGTGACCATCGAGCCGCCGACAAGGCAGCCGGTCGGAGCAATCACCGTGACCTGTGCGTTGCGGTAGCCGGCGATTTCGCCGATTGAGAGTGCATCGTCCCAGGATCTGCGCGCCAGCGCCCACGTCTCCTGCGTGAACAAGCTTGGGGCATGCGTGATCGGCGCGATGGCCAGTTCCTCGTATTCGCCGACCTTGACTTGATATGCGGCGCGACGATGATTGCGAATCACGCGCAACATCGACGCGGCGTTCTCGGCGTGACGAGGAAACGCGCCCAGTTGTTGCGCCATTTCAGCCGACGTGCGATAAGCGATGCCGGTCATCAATGACGTGATCGCGCCGCACCAACCGAACCCTTCTTCGGAATCGTACGGCAAGCCCATTCGCATCAGCAGCGTGCCAAGGTTCGCATATCCCAAGCCCAGCGTACGGAAGTCGTAAGATTTCTGCGCGATAACCTTGGATGGGAACTGCGCCATCAACACGCTGATCTCCAGCGTGAACGTCCAGATGCGACAAGCGTCGGCGAAGCGTTGCGCTTCGAACTCACCTTGTTCGTTCTGGAATGTGACGAGGTTAAGACTTGATAAATTACACGCCGTGTCATCCAAAAAGAGATATTCCGAGCAGGGATTACTGGCGTTGATGCGGCCGTCGGCAGGGCATGTGTGCCATTCGTTGATCGTCGTGTCGTATTGGAGGCCGGGATCCGCGCACTGCCATGCAGCGACTGCAATTTTCTCCCAGATATCTGCTGCCGGAATCGAGCGTGCGACCTTGCCATCGGTGCGGCGAATCAAATCGAAATCACCGTTCGCGTCGAGTTTCGCGAAAAATTCGTTATTGACGCGAACTGAATTGTTGGAGTTCTGGCCGGAGACCGTGCCATATGCGTCGCCATCCCAGTTCACATCATAAGTGTCGATGTCCAGCGATGTGTAACCTTGCTTGGCGTAATCCAATGCGTATTGAATGTTGCCTTGCGGGATTCCGGCGTTGATCGCCGAGCGCAATGCCGAGCGCAGTTCTACGTTGAGGGCTGGATCTAGCCGAGCCGCCTCTGCGACGGTGGGTAAATGGGCCGCCTGCATGATCGCATTCAGATGTTTTTGCGTCGCTATCGAACCGACAACCAAGTCGGATACTTTCTGCTCTTCCTTAACCTTCCAACTGATGAACTGCTCGACATCCGGATGATCGATATCGAGTACGACCATTTTGGCTGCGCGGCGCGTCGTGCCGCCGGATTTGATCGCACCGGCCGCGCGATCGCCCACGCGCAGAAACGACATCAAGCCGCTCGACGTACCGCCGCCCGACAGTTTCTCCCCGCCGCCGCGAAGTTGCGAAAAGTTAGAACCGGTTCCCGATCCGAACTTAAAGATGCGCGCTTCACGAACCCACAGGTCCATGATCCCGCCCTCATTGACCAAATCGTCACTAACGCTTTGGATAAAGCAATTGTGAACAACGACGTTGTTCGTCAAGAATGCGTGGCTTTCGGTTTCGATATCATAGACGTCCTTGTCGCTGACGTATTCGATAGATTCGATGACCTCATCGCGCAGTTTTGCAGCATTGCGCCCAGGCATTGCAAGCGCGTTCGCAAGCTTCGTTTGCTTGTCACATGAGACAAAGCCGACGACATCCGCGAATTTCGCCTTTGCGCCCTTCCACGCAATCGTCACATGATAGTAATCTTGACGATCGTCGCGTGAATCGTGGCCCACATTGATCCGGTTGTAGATCCCAAGGTTCGAAAGTAGGGTTGATACGCCCGTCGCGAGTTTTGGCGAAATCGTGCCGAACACGACATCGCTCGACGCGCGCTCTTCACGAATGCGAACGCAGCCGTCAGCCTGGAAAAGTGCACGCAAATATGCGGCCACGACGTTTCGGCCGCCGATCAAAATCGACGGCGGTACTCGCATTTCAAGGCGACGATCGAGTAGTCCGTACGAACTCACGAACTCTCTGAGCCCCTCGCCATAAAGACGCTTGCGGCGAATGTCGAGTTTGGGATCGATTGCATCGACCGTTCGTTCGTGCGCGTGGACGCCTGCGAAAACAGTCTCTAGAAGACCGTCTACGTAAGCGCGCTCATCGGCGTTCACCGTTATCGCTTCGATGGTAAGACTGCGGTTTGTTCCGTGGGCGTACTGACCGACGAAACCGTCGCCCTGGAGCCATCCAGCAAGGGCCGCGCGCGCTTCGACCATCGACTCGCTGAGCGTAGCGATCGTCGTGTCCGTGCGCTGGATGAGGCGCATTCCGGCGCGCAGATCGGCAACCTGGCGCCACTCGATCTTGCCTTTATGGGTATCGGTGGCTTGCATGAGATGATCGACGGTCGCTTCGATGGCATTGCCGTTTGCAAGGGTGATGCGATAGACTCCCTTGACGCCGTTGTGCTTGACGGCGACTACCTTGGTCGTGCCCTTATCGTCGTAGACGGGCAAGCCGATCAGGTTGCGCGTGACGATCTCGCCGATCGCGATCGGGCCGTCGGGCGTCGTGACCAATGCGTCGTACGGCAGGCACGCGTGGGGGGCTGGATGTTCGTAGGCG
>DATKGB010000244.1:0-6733 GCA_035544315.1 Verrucomicrobiia bacterium | reverse complement strand
GGGGGAGGGAAACAGCGATCGTCAACGTGGGCGCGACGATTTCGGGCGTCAGTGCCGGCGTGCGACGACTATTTAACGGGCGCAATCAGCAAGACCAAGGTTAGGAGTGTTTCAAAGTGAGTAACGATAATCGCGGTGGCGGCGGCGGCTTCTTGGCCGGACTGCTCGTCGGCGCGCTCGTCGGCGGCGCGGTTGCCGTCCTGATGTCGCAGGAAGAAGCGCGCGATATGCTGATCGGCAAAGCGCGTGAAGCCGGAAACATGGCGATGGACGCTACCGGCGACCTGCGCGGAAAAGTTCAGGACGCGACCGGCGACCTGCGCGGAAAAGTCAACGACGTCACGTCGCAATGGCAAGCCGGCGCGAGCGATCTCTACGAACGCGGCAAAAACGTCGTCGATGGAGCGCGTACCACTTTCGACTCGGCCGTCGACGAAGGCCGATCGACCGCTGACAAAGTGCGCGACGATCTTCATCGCCGCGCCGACGCATAAGGAGCATTACCCTTGGACATCAAGATCAACGTGCGCGAAGCCCCCGGCGATGCGTACGTCGTCGAACTCAGTGGCGAGATCGACGTCTATACATCGCCAAAGGTCAAAGAAGCGATTGGCGAACTCATCGATCGCGGCGTTTACTACTTGGTCATCAATCTCGAAAAAGTTCGTTACATCGACTCGACCGGATTGGGCGTATTGATCGGCGGCCTCAAGCGCGTTCGCGAATACGGCGGTGCCGTCAACTTGGTTTGCAACAATCCGCAGATCAAGAAAATCTTCGATATCACCGGTCTGGTCAAGATCTTCGGGATTTTCGAATCCGAGGATGCAGCGCTGAAAGCCTCGGTATGACCCAAGCGGTCGAACCGCACGACCTTGCCGACGTCGTGGAACTCAGTATACCGGGAAAAGCGGAATGGGTCGCCGTCGCGCGTTTGGCCATCTCTGCAGTAGCCAGTCGCCTCAAGTTCTCGATCGAAGACATCGAGGACGTGCGCCTAGCAGTAGCCGAGGCGTGTACCGACGCAATTCAACGCGCTTCGGGTGACGCGCAGATCGATATATCGTGCCGGAGCGACGAACGAGCGTTGCACGTTCGCATCCGACGCCAAGGTACGATGATCAAAAATGAGTCGCCGGAATCCGAGGACTCGGTCGGCAATTTGGGGATCTTTCTCGTTCGCGCCCTGATGGATGAGGTCGAATATTCGGTCCACCCCGAGCGTGGGACCGATTTGGCCATGGTCAAATACGTCGAGGTTTAAGGCGTGCAGCAGAACACCGATGAGAGGCCCTGGGACCGACGCCGGGCTCGCGAGGCGTTTGAGCAATTCGCCAAAGTGCGCGCCCAAGGCAGCCGGCTGGCGAACGAATACGAGCAACTGCGCAGCGACTTGGTCGTGGCGCACCTCAACTTGGTTCGCTATCTCGCGCTCAAGTTCGTCAACCGCGGAGAACCGCTCGACGATTTGATTCAGGTCGGAACCATCGGTTTGCTCAAAGCGATCGATCGATTCGAACTCGAACGCGGCGTCGAGTTTACGACCTATGCGACGCCCACGATCGTCGGCGAGATCAAGCGCTATTTTCGCGACAAAGGTTGGGCGGTCAAGGTTCCGCGACGCCTGCAAGAACTTAATTTAGCGGTCAATCGCGCGGTCGAAAAACTCTCGGTCGAGTTCGGGCGCAGTCCGTCCGTTGCCGAACTTGCCGAGCGTCTCAAAGCCAGCGAAGAAGAGATTCTCGAAGCCCAGGAGTTGGGCCAGGCGTACAACTTGTTATCGCTCGATACCGAACTCTCCGGCGACGGCGACAAGACGTCGCAGACCCTGGCCGATCACATCGGCGCCAACGACAGCGAGCTGGAACTGTTCGAAGACAAAGCGAATCTCGATCACGCCTTCAAATTTCTCAACGGTCGCGAGCGCGTGATTCTCTATCTGCGATTCTACGAATCCGTCTCCCAGACCGAGATTGCCAAACGTCTGCACGTTTCGCAAATGCACGTCTCGCGCCTACAGCAAAAAGCCCTCGAAAAACTCCGCATCGTCCTCAAGGAGTAGGAGACCGAGCCTCCTTTCTGCTAACATCTGTCGTCAGGTATGAGAAGCCAAGAACTCCGGCGGGCCTTCGTCGATTTCTTTGTGGCCAAGGGCCACAAGCAGATGCCTTCGGCCAGCCTGATCCCCGACCAGATGTCCACGACGCTCTTTACGATCGCGGGGATGGAGCAATTCGTGCCGGCCTTCTTGGGCGACGAACCGGCACCCGCCCCGCGCGTGGTGACCGTGCAGCGCTGTTTGCGCGTCGCCGGCGCCAAGAGTGACATCGAGAACGTCGGGCGGACCGGGCGTCACGGCACGTTTCTGGAAATGCTTGGGAATTTTTCCTTCGGGGACTACTACAAACGCGAGGCCATCGGCTTTGCGTGGGAGTTCGTCACGACGGTTCTCAAACTGCGGCGCGAGAAGCTGTACGTCACGGTCCACACCGGCGACGATGAAGCCGAGCGCATCTGGATCGACGAGATTGGATTGGACCCTTCGCGCGTCTCGCGATGGGACGAAGATAACTTTTGGACGATGGGTGCGACCGGCCCCTGCGGTCCGTGCTCGGAGATTTTTTACGACGTCGGCGAAGCCTACGCCAGCGGACCCGACGACACGGGGCCCAACACGGGTAATCGCTACGTCGAGATTTGGAACGTCGTCTTTCAACAATACAATCGGGGCGCCGACGGCACGATGACCGAACTGCCGCACAAAGCGATCGATACGGGCGCGGGTCTGGAGCGCATGTTGGCCGTGTGCAACGGCAAAGCGTCGATGTATGAAACCGACCTATTTGTCGACTTGATCGCCGCTCAGCCCAAAGTCGGCAACGCCGCGCTGTCACGACGCGAGCGGGACGAGCGACAGAACATCATCGCCGACCACGCGCGAGCGGTCACGTTTCTGGTCAACGACGGCGTCTATCCGTCGAACACCGATCGCGGCTACGTGCTGCGCTTCTTGATCCGTCGCGCGGTGCGCAACGGCCGCATCCTGGGCTATGCCGATGGGTTCTTTGCCGCTCGCGTCGTGCCGGCGGCGGTCGCGTCGCTCGAGTCGGGCTACCCCGAACTGCGTGAAAACCTCGCACGCATCCAGACGGCCATTCGCACCGAAGAGGCGCTGTTCGATCGCACGCTCGAACGCGGCATGGCGATGCTGGATCGCCTGATCGCCGACGCCAACGACGATTGCACGCGTTTGCTCGACGGCAAGTCGGTCTTCGAGCTGCACGATACGTTCGGCTTCCCGGTCGAGCTAACGCGCGAGATCGCCGGCGAGCGCGGCGTTGCGGTCGATACGCACGCGTTCGAAGTCGAGATGAACGCGCAGCGCGAGCGCGCGCGTGCCGACGCCAAATCCAAACGCGCGGTCGTCACGATCGCTGAAGTTCCGGCCATCAAGTCGGAATTTACCGGTTACGACGGATTGGAAAGCGACGGCGAGATCGTCGCGATCTTGAGCGATGGTAAGCCGGTCGAGGAGCTGACTGCGGGTCAAAGCGGCGCCCTGGTTTTAGATCGCTCGTCGTTTTACGCCGAGCGCGGCGGGCAAATCGGCGATCGCGGCCTGCTGACCGGCGACGACGGCGCGGCGTTCGATGTCACCGACACGCAATACATGGGCGAAGCGATCGCGCACCAAGGCACGCTGACGTCGGGGAACCTGTCGGTCGGACAGCGCGTGGGCACCGCGGTGCATCCGTGGTGGAGGCGCGAAATTCGGCGCCACCATACCTCGGCGCATCTGCTCCAGCGAGCCCTCAAGGACGAGCTTGGTGATGACGTCGTGCAAGCGGGTTCGTGGGTCGGGATTGATCGGATGCGTTTTGATTTCCGTTGGCCTGGCGGAGCGCTCTCGCCCGAGCAGAAGCGCGCGGTCAGCAAGCGCGTCAACGCGATGATTCGCGACGACTCGCATCTGCTAACCCAAGAAATGTCGCCGCAAGAGGCGCGCAAGACCGGCGCGATCTCGATGGCCGGCGAGAAGTATGGCGACGTGATCCGCGTGGTTTCAGCAGGTCCGTCGACCGAATTCTGCGGCGGCACGCATTCGCAGAGCACCGGAGAACTTGGACTCTTCGTTATTCTGGCGGAGTTTTCCGTCGGTACCGGGATCCGCCGCATCGAGTCGTGCGTCTCTCAATCTGCCGAAGACTACGTCGAAAAGCAGCAGTCGTTAGTCGGAACGCTGGCCGCGTCGTTGGCGACCAGCCCCGACGAGCTGGGCGAACGCATCGAGAAATTGCAGCGCGAGATGCGCGACGTGCAGACCGCGATGGGCCAGATGAAGGCGCGCTTGGCGTCGGCCGACGCGCAAGTCTATCTGGATGCCGCCGAGCGCAACGGCGAGCGCGTGTTCGTCGGCGCCGTCGTGCAAGAAGCCGACGGCACAGCGTTGCGCCACTTGAGCGGCGTGATCCGATCGCGATTGGGCAGCGGCGTCATCGCGCTGGCCGGCGTCGACAACGGCAACGTCTCGTTGCTGGTTTCGGCCAGCGACGACTTGGTGAAGGCGGGCGTTCACGCCGGCAACCTCGTTCGAAGCGCGGCCGCCCACATCGACGGCAAGGGCGGCGGCCAACCCGCGCAAGCGCAAGGCGGTGGAAAGAATCCCGCCGGAGCGCAGGCCGCCGTGCAATCGATTCGCGATGCGGTCTTGGCCTGAATCGATGTGGCGCGCGATCGTCGTGGGAGCGTTGCTGCTCGTGGGCCTGGCTCCTGCGGACAGCCAAGTGGTCCTGCAACAGTACAGCGCCGCGCTCGAACGCGTGCCGGCGGCCAAAGCGGCGATTTATTCCTACGCAGTATCGCAAGCCGGACCGACGGACATCGAACAGCGGCATCGCATCTATCGCAGCGGATCGGAGGTGCGCGATGAAACCATCGCCATCGATGGCGTCGCACCGAAGTTGGCGGCGATTCGCATTTACCGCAGCGAGGATGCGTATGCGATCGGGCGCGTCGCGCCACGCCAAGCGTTCTACCGGTTTTTGTACCTGCGACCGGTGGCGCGCGGCGACCGGATCGACTATCTCTATCAAACCACACCGTTAGTTGCCGGCGCGTTTGCCGTAACCCAAGTGCTCGTTGACGGCAAATCGCTTCTGCCGCGGACGATTTGGTTTACGACCGGTTCGTTGACCGCATCGGGCAAAGGCGTGCTGCAATACGAGCCGATAAGCGGGCACTGGATGCCGGTCCTAGCGACCATCGACGCGATCGTGGGCGGGAAACCCGCGCGCGAACGTATCGCGTGGAGCGACTATCGTTTCCCGCCGTCGCTTCCGGCCGCGACCTTTAACGCGCGACGGTTGCCCTTGCCGCCCACTTGAAAGCCGGACTCGCCCAGCACGGACGAATAGCCCTATGGCTGGCGTGGGCGCTGCCGTTTGGCGTCTACGCCGCGTCGGCATATCGGACTGTCGGCTTTTGGGATATCGGAGAGATGGACACGGTGCCTTGGATTTTGGGCATCGCGCATCCGACCGGTTTTCCAGCCTACGTGCTCGGCGGCTGGTTCTTCACCCACGTCGTTCCAATCGGAACCGTCGCGTATCGGATGGGCCTGTTCAGCGGCTTGGCGATGAGTTTGGCAGCATGGCTGGTGGCGCGAATCGTCAACGACGAATACGATGCTCCGTGGACCGGGACGGTCTGCGCGTGGCTGTTCGCATTCGGCGACATTGTCTGGACGCGCGCGACGCGCGCGGAAGTGCACTCGCTATCGACGTTGGCGATCGCCGCGACGCTTTATTTGGCGTTGCGCTGGTATACCACCGGAGACACGCGAGCATTTCTGGCTGGCGCTCTGACGTGGGCGGTCGGTTTGGCAACGCACCCGGTCGCCGTGCTGATCGCGCCGGGATTGCTGGTGCTGCTGCTCGCACGCGTCCGAACGCTGCGCCTGCAAACGCTGGCGGCGGCCGTCGCGATCTGTGCGATCAGCGTCGCCGGATTCTACGCCTACCTTCCATTACGCAGCGCGTATGTGACCGCGCACTCGCTGGATCCGACCCGGAAACTATCGCTGGCGCCGGGCCGTCCGTTTTGGGATTACGACCATCCGGCAACCCGTGCTGGGTTTGTCGCCGAAGTGACCGGCTCGGATTTCGACGTCGAAGGCGGCGTGAAATCGATCGTTTCATCGGCGATCTATGTCAACGAAAGCCCGCGTTATTTTATGCTCTTTGTCAAGGAGTTCACGCCGTTCGGTGCGGCGCTGGTGATCTTCGGGATCGGCGCTGCGTTCGCGCGCAACCGCATTCGAGCGGCCGCACTGCTGCTGGCGAGCTTCGCGTCGATTCCATTCGCGTTAGGCTTTACCGAAGAAGGCGATCCGAATCGCTATTTTCTCACGTCGTACGTCGCCGCCGCGATCTTTGCCGGCGACGGTGCGATGTGGTTTGTGGCGCAACAACGGCGCTGGCGCTGGATCGCGCCGATGATGATTGCGATCTTTGCCGGGCTCCTATTCTACAACGATCGTACCGTGCTGGGGCAGCCCAACGACAATCGCGCTTCGGCGATGGTGGATCGCGTCTTGGAGCTCACACCCCCCGACGCAATTGTGGTCAGTTCGTGGTCCAATGCAACGCCGCTGGCGTACGCCGCCTACGTCGAGCGCCGGACAGACGGTCGAACCATCGACGCCGCGTGGGTGGGCGACGACGCGCAGGCGATT
>DATKGB010000243.1:0-5747 GCA_035544315.1 Verrucomicrobiia bacterium | reverse complement strand
CCCGAGAGTAGTAGCAGGTGCGCATCATGGGCTGCGTACTTGCAGTGAGGTATCTCCAAGGCGGAGGACGACCAGGTCAGTTCTCCAGGCCCCATCATTGCGAGGCGCGAGTCTAACCACGACCAGTTCTCCAAATCAACCCAGCCTCGCGACGGGTCCGCTGACGCAAAGGCGGCCGAGGGCGCGCATTTCGCACCGGACGCGGACAGCAGATCACTATCCAGGAAGGCGTCTCCGCCATTCCACTGCTCGGGTTCATCGACAACCGGCAGACTCTTGTAGGCACACAGCATGCAGACCGGCCCCGTTGGGCTTAAGGGCGAATCTGAATCCCCCGCTCGGGCGAAGAACCCTCTCATCCACGGGGCAAGCTGAGGCATTGGTGGAAATCGTTGGATGATGTGTGCAACGGTCCAGGGTTCATCGATAATGCTCCCCACACCGGCCGCGGCGAACCATTGCCTGGCTTGCCGCGGGTGACCCTCGCGAACGAGTCCGGCAGCAACTTCAAGCGGTCCTCTAAGACGGTATTCATTCGCAGCCGGGTGCATACCCATCGGGTAGGCCAGCGGGTCAGTCCCAGCCAATTCCGTATCTCGTGGTCCGATCGGCCACTCGGCCGGCCACAGCAACGTGCGGGAATCTCCCGGCGCTAACGCGATAGCGCGAATCTTGCTCGCGATCGCGGGCGACAGAGGACTCACGGCAAGCTGACCGGCAAAGTTCGAATGCGACCACATCATTCCAAACGCAACTATGCCTAAGGCAAAGTATCCCGTTAGGATTCTTCGCGCGAAAACATTCCACGCAACTCCCACGACGAGCAGTACTTCCAATGCCCACGCTGGACCCGCAAAATGATAGAGCTCGCGGAATACCGCGAAAGCCGCAATGTGGGAGAAGGCCGCCGTGAGTATGCCGGCAAGCGGCCCGTACAATCCAAGTACCAGCAACACACATACCAGCCAGCCACCGAAGAGCGCTTGGGCTTTTAACTCGGATCGGTGCAGGATACTGCTGATAAGGGCGATCGCGGCGGCCACCGCCAGCAACATGACAACGATGCCGGATATCCCGGCAGCTTGCATCGCCTGCTCCGCATAGTGCGGCGAGTACCCGAGTAGATAAAGACCGTCAGGAAAAGGCGACGAGTTATTGAGCTCCCACGGAAGTCGCGGAATCATCCATACGTCTGCCGCTTGCGGGTCTTGCCCGAGTACCGCATATATCTCCGGCACGAGTTGCGTTAAGGCAACGACAATTGCGATTACGCGAATGGCCAGCGATGTCTCTCTTTTTACGAATGCGGCGATGAGCAGGCCCACTACCATCACGGCATAAAGTTGAATCTGCAGTATTGCCGTCGCCGCGATCAAACCGGCAGTAAGAAATGCGCATGCCGGGCGTCGCGATCCACCTGCGAGCGCTCGAACGAACCAGGGGAACATAGCCAGAGTAATCAAGTAGTCGAGATGTCCGGCAACGAGCTTGTTGATCATTGGCGGCCCGAGTTGCGCGAGTATTCCCGCAAGAATCGCAAGGGTCTCAGGCGCCTGCCAGAGGCGGCGCGCGCACGAGGCTATCCCTAAACCAAAGGCGCACAACGCTCCAATTACGATTGCTACAAGAACGACATGCGTTCCGAGAACGAACCCAACTGCGCTCCAAACAAAAAAAACGACGTGATGCAACGGGGCGATAGCAGCCGCCCCGAGCCCATCGCTATTCCACGGAGCTTCGCTGACCAGCCGCGAGGCCAGCAGTTGCGGCACGAGGGCGGGCCACGCCCAATCGTGGCGATAGATCAGTTCGTCGCCAAAGAGCGAACGCGATTGCCACGCCGCCACTATCGCAAGAATGAGGAATCGTGGCGCAAAGCGCTTCAGCGCTACAATTCTAGGATGCGCCGGTGTACCTTCCATGCGTTCACTTCGAGAAGATCAATGCTGCGATTCGGCCAGGACCTCGCGTACGCCATGGCCGTTGGAGGGCCATGGGAGATCGTCCTCATGAGTGTCATAATAGTGCCGCATTTTCATTCGATAGAAAATCGCAAATGTGTCCCGCACGATGTCAAAAATATCGTGCGGTTTAATTCGCCCGTATTTTCGACGGAACGTTAATGTAACCGGCGCGTCGACAACTTTAAAGCCGTATCGGTGAGCGAGCGCTAATACTTCGACGTCGAAGGCGAAGCGTTTTACCAGCACTCGCGGAAACACTTTGCGCAATACCGCCATTTTGAATACTTTGAGGCCAGTTTGAGTATCGCGCAACGGAAGGCCGAACAACGCTCGAACCAGTGCAAAGTATACGCTACTGTACAAACGTCGAATGGGCGGATAAACGACATTGGACAAAGGATGTCGTTTGGAACCGATCACGACGTCGGCGTCCTTGGCAACCATGATTTCAAACAAAACCGGGAGCTGTACGGGATGAAGGTCGATATCCGCATCCAAGAAAACGACATATTTACCGATGGCATATGTCGTGCCGCAAATTAGTGCATTGCCTTTTCCGCAGTTGACGTCGTATCGAACGATGCGAACCTTTTCCGGATGTTGCATCAAGACTTTTACGGCGTGCAAATACGTGTTGTCGCCGCTACCGTCATCGACGACAATGATCTCATAGTCGTAAGCAAGGTCGGACAAAGTCTGCACGACCTCGCGTATATTATCGACGATGTGACGCGCCTCGTTGTATGCCGGCATAATAACCGAAATCTTGCCGTCAAGCATACGATATTAAAATAACCGGCACGGGCGCCGGTACGATGACCGCGTGTTTTGGGTAGCCATCCTCACACTTAAAACTCCGGGCTTTTGACTAGCGCGAACGATCTCGCGCGTCGTTCGATCGACTTTTTAAAGCCCTCGAAGACGCTCGGATTCCACGCTTAACCGCTTCCAGCCCTTCCGCTCGAGTTATTCCTCTGGTACCGCCCTGACCTTTATTCGATCAAAGGAAGCCCCGGGAACCGGGATGCTTGCTTGCTTGGGTCACGGCTCAGGCAATCGGTGCCTCGCGGTTTTCGGGCGGGCTGCTGATGTTGCGCTCGAACTTCGCAACGATCCCGTGCCAGGCCATCGAGAGCTCCTCAACCTTGAGGACCAGGGCCGCCGCGACGAACGACAGGCCGCCGATTCCTAACTGACCGAACAGGTACCAGCCGCGCGACAACAGCGTCGGAAGTGGCGTCGCGCCCAGCGCGCCGATCCAATGCAACGATGCGACCATGACCAGCGCACTCGCGACGATCTTCGCAGTCGATATGGCCAGCGGACGCCATTCGAACCCTCCCAACAAACGCCAGACCAGCACGAGCAGCATCACGGCTTGCATCGTTTGACTCAGCGAGTTGGCCAACAGCAGGCCGCGCGCGCCCAACGTGGGCAGCCACAACAACGATAACAGCACGTTGACGACCACCGTGAACACCGAAATAGCAACCGCCCAGGAGGTGTGTTTGCACGCGAAACAACAGCGCGTCAGCACGACGTTGGCCGCCAGCGCCACCAAACCGATGGCCGCAAACGGAAGCAGCCCGGCGCACAGATCGGTCGCCGTCGCCTTGAAGGCGCCCCGCTCGAACAGCGTTTGCACGATCGGCCGCGCCAGCACGATCAGCGCGAGCACCGACGGGATCGTAATGAAGTTCACCAAGCGAAGGCCGGTGACCATGCTGCGGCTGACCCCCGCGCGGTTGGCGCGCGCAAACTGCGCGGCCAGCAGCGGAAAGATGACCGTCGCGATCGCCGCGGCAAAAACTTGCTGCGGGAAATTCACCAGTTTGGTGGCGTAGTTCATGCCGGCCATATAACCCGGGCTCAGGGTCGATGCAAAAAATCGATCGAAGAACAGCGCGAGCTGTCCGGCCGCCGAACCGACGATGATCGGACCCAGCAACATCCACATGGACCCCAGGCCCGGATGGTGCACGTCGATCTCGAAACGGTACTTTCCGATCCGCAAGAACGCCGGCACCTGCACGACCAGCTGCGCGACTAACCCCAGCGTCGTTCCGGCCACCAATGCAAAGATGCCGTGATCGCGGTACCACACCATCACGCAGCCGATGGTCACGGCGTTGACCGCGATGCCGGTCAGCGCGGTCGCGCGAAAGCGCTGGTAAGCGTTGAGCATCGCCGACAGCACCCCGGACAGGCTGACCGCGATGATGCTGGGCATCAGCCAGCGCGTCATCTCGATCGCCAGCTCCATCTGTTGCCGATCGAAGCCGTGAGCGATGATCGGTACGTAGTAGGGAGCCGCGAAATATCCGAGGAACGCGCATCCGGTCAGCCCGATCGCCAGCAGGTTCACGATCGTGCTGCACAGCCGCCAAGCTCCGGCCTCGTCGTCTTGCGCCAAGTAGCTCGAAAATGTCGGGACCAGCGCGCTTACCAGCGCGCCGTTGAAGATGCCGAATAGAATCGTCGGAATCGTCGCCGCCGCCAAAAACGAATCCATGTACCATTGCGTCCCGAAGTACGTGGCGTTGATGACTTCGCGAAAGAACCCTAACAGGGTCGAACCAAACGTGGCGACCATCACGAAAAGCGCCGAACTCGCCAGCGTCATCGGAAGCTTCGTGCCGGCAGACGACAGGATGCGCAGGGTCGGTTTAATGTGCGCCGTTCCTCCGCAGAACTGCCGGAACGGTTCGCAAGAGGATCGAGACGTCTCGCAGCGGCGTCCACGTTGCAGCGTATTCGCTGTCGAACTCCATCCATCGCTCGAACGACACGCCGCTACGCCCGCGAATCTGCCAGAGACAGGTAACCCCCTGCGGCACCGCCAGGCGCGACATCGCGCGCTCGTCGTAGTGTTCGACTTCACTGGGCAGCGCCGGACGCGGGCCGACCAACGACATATGACCCAGCACGACGTTCCAGAAATTCGGCAACTCGTCGATCGACGTGCGTCGCAAGAACGATCCCAACTTATGCAGGCGCGGATCGTCGCGAATTTTGAACACCGGGCCGTCGACTTCGTTGAGATGCATCACTTCGTGACGCATCGCGTGAGCGTCTTTGACCATCGTGCGCAGTTTGAACAACTTAAAGCGGCGCCCGTGCTGACCGACGCGTTCTTGCAGGTAGAAGGGCGAACCGCCGGTTACCGCGACCACGCCTAACGCCGCCAGCGCGACGATCGGCATGCAAGCCAGCGCCAACGCCGAGCCGACGGTCAGGTCTCCCAATCGTTTGATCGCCCACCACGTCGCGGGAACGCTTCGTTGGGCAGAGCGAGAACCTGCGACGGCCTGCATGGCGGAAATCTCAGGCCCCGAACCCAGCAACGACGGTTTTACCGACATGGTCCATCCCTTCGATGACGCCCAGGTCGGCGCCCGGTGCGGCGCTCAGATGAATGAAGGGAACGTACTCGCGGGTGTGGTCGCTTCCTGGGGCGGTCGGATCGCAGCCGTGATCGGCGGTGAACACCACCTGATCGCCGGGACGCAGCAGCGATTCCAAGCGCGGAATCAGGCTATCGAGGTCCCCCAGCGCGTCGGCGTAGCCGCGCGCGTTGCGACGATGACCGTACTTGGAATCGAAATCGTTCAAATTCACAAAAATGAACCCGCGATCGATCCTTTCAAGCAGGTCGAAGGTCTTGGCCATGGCGTCCCGATTGTCGGCCACCCGAACCGACGAAGCGATCCCATGGCCGCAGTAGATGTCGCAAATCTTCCCGACGGCGTGGACTTCTATACCTCGGGCCGCTAAAGAATCCAA
>DATKGB010000242.1:0-11136 GCA_035544315.1 Verrucomicrobiia bacterium | reverse complement strand
CGGAAAATCATTCGCATAACCAGGCAATGAGCTTGTCGCGCACGATGAAGATGCGGCGGCCGATGCGTTTGTGAGGGAGCGCCTTCTCCCGTATCGCATCATAGATCGTGTCGACGCATAAGCCGAGGCGCGCCGCGGCCTCGTCGATCTCGACATCAAGCTCGCCGATACCGCGCAAGCGATTGCCGCAGGCGCCGACGAGATCGACATGGTGATCGATCGCGGCGCGTTTCTTTCGGGGCGTTTCGAGCAGGTTTACGACGAAATCGTTGCGGTCAAGGGCGCGTGCGGCGACCGAGCGCGCCTTAAAGTGATTTTGGAAACCGGCGAGCTGGGCAGCTATGACAATACCCGTTACGCCAGCGACCTAGCGCTCGAAGCCGGGGCCGACACGATCAAGACTTCAACCGGGAAAGTTGGAACCAACGCGACCTTCCCGACGGCATTGCTGATGTGTGAAGCGATCCGCGATTTTGCGCGCAGGACCGGTCAGCGACGCGGGCTCAAAGTCGCCGGGGGCGTGAAGAACACCAAACAGGCTTTGACGTATTTGGTTATTGTGAAGGAAACGCTGGGCGACGCCTGGCTTACACCCGATCTGTTCCGCATCGGTGCGTCGTCGCTGCTCGACGACTTGCTGATGCAGCTCGAGAAGCTCGATACGGGATCGTACGCCGGTCCCGACTACATTCCAAAGGACTGATATCGATGGCGATCTTCGACTACGCTCCCGCTCCCGAATCGGTGCGCCCGCACGTGCGCGACCGTTACGGGCTATTTATCGACGGTCGTTGGACCGCGCCGACGGCCGGCCGGTACTTCGATTCGATCAATCCCGCCACCGAAGAGAAGCTCTCCGAGGTCGCGCTAGCCGACGCTACCGACGTCGACCGCGCGGTTCGCGCCGCGCGCAAAGCCTACGACAAATACTGGCGCAAGATGCGTCCGACCGATCGCGCGAAGTACATCTATCGCATCGCCCGCGCGATGACCGAGAAATCGCGCGAACTTGCCGTGCTCGAAACGATGGACGGCGGTAAGCCGATCAAGGAGTCGCGCGATTTTGACGTCCCAACGGCGGCGGCACACTTCTTCTACTACGCCGGGTGGGCCGACAAACTCGAGTGGGCGATGCGCGCCGGCCGGCAAGCCGCGCCGTTAGGAGTAGCCGGGCAGATCGTTCCGTGGAACTTCCCGCTGCTGATGGCGGCTTGGAAGCTGGCCCCGGCACTTGCGTGCGGCAATACCGTCGTGCTCAAACCCGCCGAGACGACGTCGCTCAGCGCGCTGGCATTGGCGCAGATTATCGCCGAGGCCGACCTTCCGCCCGGCGTCGTTAACGTTGTCACCGGCGAGGGCACGACCGGCGCGGCCTTGGTCGACCACCCCGACGTCGACAAGATTGCCTTCACGGGTTCGACCGACGTCGGCAAAGCGATCGCGCGCGCGCTGGCCGGTACCGGCAAGCGCCTCACCCTCGAGCTGGGCGGCAAGGCCGCGCACATCGTCTTCGCCGACGCCGCCATGGATCAGGCCGTTGAAGGCGTCGTCAACGGGATCTACTTCAACCAAGGACACGTCTGTTGCGCGGGGTCGCGTCTGCTCGTCGAGGAGAGCGTCCACGACGAGATCGTCGTGCGCCTCACCGAGCGTATCCAGACGCTGCGCTTGGGCGACCCGCTGGATAAGAACACCGACATCGGCGCGATCAATTCGCGCGAGCAGCTCGAGAAGATCGGCGAACTGGTTCGCAGCGGCATCGATCAAGGCGCGGTGCTGGTACAGCAACAGTGCGCGTTACCAGCCAAGGGATTCTTTTTTCCGGCTTCGTTCTTTACCAACGTCCACCAATCGCATCGGATCGCGCGCGAAGAGATCTTCGGTCCGGTGCTGTCGATCCTGACGTTTCGCACGCCGGAAGAAGCCATCGAGAAAGCCAACAACACGCCGTACGGTCTTTCGGCCGGCGTGTGGACCGATGAAGGTTCCAAGAACATGTGGGTCGCGCAGCATCTGCGCGCGGGCGTGGTCTGGTGTAACACCTTCAACCAATTCGATCCCACCTCGCCGTTCGGTGGTTACCGGGAATCCGGTTTTGGGCGAGAAGGCGGCGTCGCCGGCCTGCGCGAGTATCTGGAGCACTAGCGAGTTAGCGCGCATGTTCACCGAGACCGATGGTAAGCGTTTGAACCGAGCCGACTTTACCGGCTGGTATCGACGCAATCGCGCGCGCTCGTCCGAACTCTTTGGGTTGATTCACGACGACGCATTGCACGACCGGCCGATCCCGTTGCGGCATCCGTTTGTATTCTATATGGGGCACTTGCCGGCGTTTAGCTTCATGACGCACAACGAGCGCACGCTGGGCGAAGCGCCCGTCGACGCGGCATTGGAGCGCTTGTTCGAACGCGGGATCGATCCGGGGTCGCGCGGGCAAGCTCGGCGACAACAACCCAACGAGTGGCCATCGCTGGAAACGATCGCCGATTTCGGCAGCGCCTGCGATCGTCGGGTGCTCCAAGCGTTGGAGCGCGCGCCCTTGAGCGACGCGTCGGTGCCGCGCCTGCAACGAGCCCAGTCGGTTTACACGATCCTCGAACACGAGCCGATGCATCACGAAACCCTGACGTACCTCATCCATCGGTTAGCGTACGACCGCAAGTCGCACGTCGCGCAGGTCCATCGGGATACGCCCGCTCCTTCCAACGATCTCGTGCAGATCCCCCAAGGCCGCGCGACCCTTGGAGCCGACCCCGACGAGCTCCCGTTCGGCTGGGACAATGAATTTGGGAAAACGCTCGTCGACGTGCCGGGGTTTTCGATCCAACGCTTCCCGATTACCAATGGCGAATGGCTCGCGTTCGTTCGCGCGGGAGGGCCGGTCCCGTCGTTCTGGATCGAACGTGAAGGCCGCTGGTCGCTGCGCGGCGCTTTTGAGGAACTGCCGCTCGCGCGATCGTGGCCGGTCTACGTTTCGCACGATCTAGCCGACGCTTACGCGCGCTGGGTCGGCATGTCGCTGCCGACCGAGGCGCAGTATCACCGCGCAGCGTTCGGAACGCCCGACGGCACGGAGCGCGCGTTTCCGTGGGGCGAGCAAGGGCCCCAGGCGCGACACGGGAATTTCGACTTCGCACGCTACGATCCCGAGCCGGTCGACGCGCATCCCGACGGCGCGAGCGCTTGGGGGGTTTACGATTTGATCGGCAACGGATGGGAATGGACGGCGACGCCGTTCGGACCGCATCCCGGCTTCGATCCGATGGCGTCCTACCCACAGTACTCCGCCGACTTCTTTGACGGAAAACATTTCGTGATGAAGGGCGCCTCGCCGGTGACCGCCCGCGAGACCATCCGGCGATCGTTCCGCAATTGGTTCTACGGGGACTACCCCTACGCGTACGCGAAGTTTCGCTGCACCACCCCTTAACGTCCGGTGAGGATCCCCGATATGAAGCGCGGCCTCGGTTTGTTGTTGACCTGCACGTTGTTGCTGGCCGTAGCGGCCTGCACGAAGGGCGGTGGAAGTGCCGCCGACACCGGCATCTTGCGGATCGCCATTCCGATCTCGCCGACGCAACTCAATCCGCTCTTAGCCGAAAACACCAACGAGGAATTTGTCGACAGCTTGGTGTTCTCGCAACTGGTTACCATCGACGACAAGGGTAACGAGGTCCCCGACTTAGCCGCGATCGTTCCGACCCTGAAAAATGGCGGCATTAGCAAAGACGGCAAAACCATCACCTATCATCTGCGCCGCAACGTCAAATGGCACGACGGGGTTGCGTTCACCAGCAAGGACGTCAAGTTTTCATGGCAAGCGATTCTCAATCCGTCCAACAACGTGCTGTCGCGCGGCCCCTATACGCGGATCTCGAGCGTCGATACGCCCGATCCCTACACCGTCGTATTCCACTACAAGCAGTTGTTCGCGCCGGCCGTCGACACCATCTTCGGTGAGAGCGATTCGCCTTATCGCATCGTGCCCGCCCACCTGCTCGGGAAATACCCGAATCTCAATCGGGTGCCGTTTGACTCAAGCCCGATCGGCACCGGCCCGTTTAGATTCATTCGCTGGCTTCGCGGCGACCGGATCGTATTTGCCGCCAATCCGGGCTATTTTCTGGGGCGCCCCAAACTCGACCAGATCATCGTGAAGATCGTGACCGATGACAACACCACGCAGGCCCAATTGCGCTCCCACGAGGTCGACCTTGCATTTGAAGTCAACTCGACCACCTATCACGCGCTCGCCGACGCGCCGCAGATCGTGCGCAGGATCGTGCCGTCGCCGGAATGGGAGGGAATGCTCTTTAACTGGACCCGGGCGCCGTTCACCGACTCGGTGGTGCGTCACGCGGTCGTGCTAGCCACCGATAGTGCGACGATCGCCAGCAAGAACGAGTTCGGCACCGCGCGCGTAGCGACGGCCGACCTCTCACCGTTCTACTGGGCATTCGACTCATCGCTCAAACCGGCCGTCTACGATCCGGCACAAGCGGCGCGCCTGCTCGATGCCGATGGATGGCGCGTGGGCGCGGGGGGCATCCGCACGAAAAACGGCGTTAGGCTTTCGATGCAGATCGCGTACGGCCAGGGCAGCGTGTTGGCGCGCGACATCGCCATCGAAATGCAGCAATCCCTCGAGAAGGTTGGGATCGACCTCCAGGTCAAGAGCTACTCGTACGCGCTGCTCTACGCTGCGGCGCAGGATGGCGGGATCTTCAACGCCGGGAAATTCGATATCGCGTTTTATGCGTGGAACGCCGGCGCCGATCCCGATAATTCCTCGCAATGGATGTGCGATCAGGTTCCACCCGCCGGCAACAATGCGTCACGCTATTGCAGTTCTCAGATGGACGCCGCCCAACGTCTAGCCCTCTCGACCTTAGACCGCGGGGCTCGCAAGCGCGCCTATGCCGACATCGAGTCCTTGCTCCTGCGCGACGCGCCGGCCGTCTTCTTCTTTTACCCCAACCTACATTACGCGTACTCCGCATCGCTGCGCGGCTTCATGCCCAACGGCATCGACGAAGGTTGGAACGCCTACCAATGGAGTATTTGACTTGAGCACTATTTCCACAGCGAACAAGATTCCGATCACGGTCGCCCACGGCGACGGCATCGGTCCCGAAATCATGGACGCCACCCTGCGCATCATTCTTGCGGCCGGCGCGGCTATCGACATCGAAACCATCGAAATCGGGGAGTCGGTCTACAAACGCGGATTGGGCAACGGCATCGAACCCAGTTCCTGGGAATCGCTTCGTCGCACCAAAGTATTTCTCAAGGCACCGATTACCACGCCACAAGGCGGAGGCTTCAAAAGCCTCAACGTAACGGTCCGCAAAACGCTGGGCATGTACGCCAACGTTCGGCCGTGCGCGTCGTTGTCACCCTACGTGGCGACCAAGCATCCCAACATGAACTTGGTGATCGTCCGCGAGAACGAGGAAGACGTCTACGGCGGCATCGAGCACCGTCAGACCGATCAAGTGACGCAGTGCCTCAAGTTGATTTCGCGCCCGGGCAGCGAGCGCATCGTTCGTTACGCATTCGAGTATGCCAAGGCCAACGGGCGTAAAAAAGTCACGTGCTTCACCAAAGACAACATCATGAAGATCACGGACGGGTTATTCCATAAGGTCTTCGACGAGATCGCGCCGGAATATCCGGAGATCGAGAACGAGCATTGGATCGTCGACATCGGCGCGGCCAAGTTGGCCGATACACCCGAGGTGTTCGACGTGCTCGTGATGCCCAATCTCTACGGCGACGTACTCTCCGACGTTGCGGCCCAGATCACCGGATCGGTTGGCCTAGCCGGCTCGGCCAACATCGGCGATCACTGCTCGATGTTCGAAGCAATTCACGGCTCGGCACCACGTCGCGCCGGACAGAACTTGGCCAATCCTTCTGGACTCTTTCAAGGCGCACTGTTGATGCTCACGCACATCGGTCAAAGCGACGTCGCCGAGCGCGCGCACAACGCGTGGCTCAAGACCATCGAAGACGGCATCCACACCTACGACATTTTCAAAGCGGGCACCAGCAAAGAAAAAGTCGGCACCAAGGAGTTCGCCGACGCGATCGTCGCGCGCATGGGACAAAAGCCCGTGCATTTGGCGCCGGTCGAATACGCCAAGGGCGCGACCATGGATATCTCCATACGTGCTGCCGGCAAGTCGGCGAAAAAGGCACACGTCGGCGTCGACGTCTTCGTCGATCGCCCCGGCGGGAATCCCGACGCGATCGCCGCACAGCTTGGAAAGCTCGGTATTAAGGGTGCCAAGCTGACCGTCATCAGCAATCGCGGAACCAAAGTTTGGCCTCACGGCAATCCCGCCACGTTCTGGAGCGATCATTGGTCTTGCCGATTCGAAACCGACGGCGACGCATTCACGTCTTCGCACGTCGTGAAGATCCTCGACGCGCTCGCGAAGACCGGCTTTGATGTCGTGAAGACCGAGGGCCTCTACACCTTTGACGGCCAGCGCGGCTACTCGCTATCGCAAGGGGAATAAACTCCGTCGACGACCGATCGTTAGACGATCCGTTCGTGCGTGGCGGGACCTTGCTCGTCGCCGCGAACGACCTTGCGCGCAAAACTCGCCAGTACCGCCAGCGCCCCCGACGGAAAATCCCAATACTCCGCCCGTTCCATTGAAACGCGCAGCAACCGCATCTCGGGATCGTCCGTGCCTTTGGGAAACCAAGCCGCTAAGCGCGGATCCCACAGGTCCTGCATCTTCTTGCGATCGTTTACCAGCCGCGCATTTCCTGAGACGGTTACGTACAGGCTGCGTGCCGGGTCCGAATAGCTGGCGTTGGCCCGACACTCGGCGCGCGATTCCATCGCTGCGGCCGAGTCGCGTCGCGTAAAGAACCAGAGCGTGCCGTCGGGATCGACCTCGTTGGTTGCCATCGGGCGGCTGTGCAGCGAGCCATCCTTTGCGACCGTCGTCAGCATCGCGATTTCGATACCACGAATCATCTCATTAAGGCGAGGAATCTGGTCCATGCAGGCACGGTACCCGCGCAAGGGTCGCTCTAAGCGCTAGGCTCCGCGCCGAGATGATCGAGTTCGTTGAGCGAAATCACCTCAGGCGGCCGATCGGGCGCCAGGCAGAGCCGCGTGATCGAGGCCGGCATCAGACGAACTTTCCACTGAAAATACGCATCGCCGAAGAGATAAGCGAGCGCTGCATGGAGCGCTCCCGCGTGACTGACGACTACGGCCGTGCCGTCTTGCGCAGACAGGGCGTCCAGAAATGCACCCACGCGTTGCTTGACCACGTCCAGCGTCTCGCCACCCGGCGGACGATAGTCGCGCACCGAGAGGAACCCGAATTGCGCCGCTTCGGGAAAGCGTCGTACGATTTGCTCCCACGTCAGGCCCTCCCATTGCCCAAAGGCAAACTCGCGCAGCCGAGCGTCGGTTACCACGGATAGATCGTGAGGATGAGCGATGTGTCGCGCGGTTTGGGCCGCGCGCGCCAGATCGCTGGCATAAACGGCATGTATACGCGTACCCCTCAACGCACGAGCAAGGGCCAGCGCTTGCGCCTGGCCCTTGTCCGAGAGCGGTATATCGGTGTGCCCCTGAAAGCGATGCGATGCGTTCCACGCCGTCTCCCCGTGGCGAACCAGAATCAGGTTTCTCAGCGGCGCGCCTTAATTTTCGGCGCCGGCTTCTTCTTGGGTACTGCAAAGTACGTCTCGATGAGATCGACCATATCGTTGGCGTGCTCTTCTTCGACACTGAGAATAGATTCCATCAAGCGCCGCGAGGTCGGATCCTTGTCGCCGAGATACCGCACGATCTCGGTATAAGATTCGATCGCGATCCGTTCGGCAACGAGGTTCTCTTTGATCATGTCGACCAAATCCTTGCCTTCGACGTACTGCGAATGACTGCGCGTTGCCAACCCCTCGGGATTCAGATCCGGCTCGCCGCCCAGTTGCGTGATGCGCTCGGCGATCGCATCGGCGTGGCCTTGCTCCTCGTTCGCGTGTTGGAGAAACTCGGCGGCCACCGCGTCTTTGTTCAGCCCTTTGGCCATGTAGAAATGCCGCTTGTAACGCAAGACGCAGACGATTTCCGTGGCTAGGGCCTGATTGAGAATGCTACAGACCTCGCGCACGTCACCGCGATAGCTTTCGGTGATCGCACCGCGACCGATATTGGTGCGGGCTCGACGGCGCAACTCGCGAACGTCGCTCAAAAAGGGGTGGGTCTTAGCCATGCTGGTATTCCTCGCTTAGACAAGAATGGGCCGACCGACCTGTCATTCCCCGGCCGCGGGCAAACCAACCGTTCGGGCCGGTCCCGAGGGGTCCTCGCCCCGAGCGTCGTAGGTCGTTGATCGTGTCCAAGCATGATGACGTGCGGCTTTCCGTCCGCAAAATGTACAAACTCTATATCGGCGGTGCGTTCGTGCGCTCGGAATCGGGGCGCAGCGACCCGACCTGGGATGGCAAGGAGTTTGGTGCAAACATCGCTCGAGCGTCGCGCAAGGACGCCCGCGACGCCGTGGTGGCCGCACGCGCCGGCCAGGCCAAATGGTGGAAAACCGCCCCTGCAACGCGTGGGCTGGTACTCTACCGGCTGGCGGAAATGCTTGAGGGCCGACGCAGCGAGTTTCCGCAAGGTGAGATAACCGCGGCGATCGATCGGATCGTTTGGTACGCCGGATGGTGCGACAAGTATTCCGCCTTACTCTCCACGCGCAATCCGGTCGGCGGCCCGCATTTCAACTTTTCGACGGTCGAGCCGACCGGCGTCGTTGCAATCCTGGCTCCCGATCGCCCCGCCTTGGTCGGACTAGTATCGATGCTGCTGCCAACACTCGTGGCCGGAAACGGCGTGGTCGTCGTGGCATCGGAAACCGATCCGCGCACCGCGATCGTCTTTGCCGAAGCGCTGGCCACCAGCGATCTGCCCGCCGGCGTCGTCAACATTCTGACCGGCTCCCGCAGCGAGATCGCGCCCGTTTTGGCCAAACACATGGACGTCAACGCGCTGGGCTTTGAAGATTCCGATCCCGCGTTGACCGCTTCTTTGCAGAAAGACGCCGCCGACAACGTCAAGCGTAGCCATGTGGTGCCCAAACGCGACCCGGAGGACTGGTTTAAGAGCGACGCGCAAAGCTTAGATGAGATCTCGGCGTACTGCGAAGTGAAAACGATCTGGCATCCCGCCGGAGTATGACGCAAGCACAAACGCGTGGCGAAATCGTGGCATATTGCCGGCGACTGTGGGATCGACGCCTTGTTACGGGCACCAGCGGGAACGTTTCGGTCAAACTTCCCGACGGAGATCTGCTCGTAACACCCTCGGGTCGCTGTCTTGGCAGCCTAACCGAAGGCGAGTTGGTACGCGTCGATCCGCATGGCAATACGCGCGACCCCAACGTTCGCGCGACCAGCGAGTTGCCGCTTCATTTGTCAGCCTACGACGCTCGAGGCGACATCACGTGTCTGGTCCATACTCACCCGACGTTTTGCGTCGTATGGTCGAAATTCGGTACGGTCTTCGCGCGCGACACCGTGGGAGCGCGCGAAACCCTGGGCTCGGTGGCCTGGACGGCCTATCGCGAACCCGGCAGCAGCGACCTGGCCAACCTGTGCGCGGTTGAGTTTGCGCGGGGCATCGATACGGTCCTCATGGAGCGCCACGGCGTTTCCGCGGTCGGATCGACCCTCGAGCAGGCCTTCGTCCGGACCGACCTGGCCGAAGAGGCTGCACGGATCGCCTACTTCTCCCGCCTCGCCGGCCTGCCGGACCCGTGACTCGTTAAGCAATCCATGACGAACGCTTGACTATTGTTCTCAGGAAGAGCAAAGGGTCCGTTTCGGCGGGAACGAATCGGGATTCCGGGTCATCACGGAGGATGGTCCCGCCGCGAGGGATCGGGGGCTAGAGCGGCACCGACGTACCTTGATTTCGCCGAAGGAAACTCAAACCGTGAATCAGCGACCGCTTGCCCAGCGCTTCGTCTCAGTGTTTTTAGGTGTAGCCTTGTTGGCTGCCGCCGCGGCTTGTGGTGGTGGGTCGTCTATTCCCCCAGCCGTGCGCGCACTGTCCGCACCGAGCACCGCAAACCCGGAGCGCGCCGCCGCTCTGGCAACCCTCCTAGCTTCGGAAAGTTCCACGCGCTCCGCCCAAGACTCCAACGGCGGCGACGGAGGCGGCTCGGACGATTGGAAGACGTGCCCGCCCAGCGGCCACGGTGACGAAGCCTGGCCCAACGGCGCCAATTGGCATTGGGACGGCCACCACTGGTGGCATTGGAGCAATCACCACTGGGGCGAAGACAAAAACCACACCACCGGCTGTAACGGCGGATCGGGTTCTGGCGGCGGCACCACGACGACGACTGCTTACGATGCGATCACTCCGCTGAATTTGGTCGTTGCGGGCGGCGTCACCGGAATCTTCACCAACAACACGACCGGCACGGCCGTACCGTACGGGCCTACGGTGAACCAAACGCTGGTCTTGGCTGCCATCAACCTTTCTCACACCTGTGTCGATCCGGGCCCGACGACCCAGTCGGCAGCGCGGATGACCACCCAGGGCACGGTTCACGCGATGGCCGGCGGCACCGCCAGCGGGACGCCCGCGCCGACGGCTGCGCCGCTACCGCCCACGGTCTGCGAAATCGTCGAGTACACCAACGGAGCCAATCCGGTCGTGGTTGACGGCCCCGGCGGTAGCAACGCGACCAACAGCAGCTTGGGTTTTACCTCGGTGTCGGGCGTATCTCTGACCGCGGGAAACTCCTATACCTTCTATCTGGTCTATCCGGTAACCACGACTACGGGCGGAACGCCGGCGCCAAGCTGCGCCCCCAATAGTGGGGGATCAAATGACGGCGAAGACAACAATGGCGACAACAATGGCGGCTACGGCGACAACAGTGGCAACAACAATGGCGGTTACGGCGACAACAATAGCGGCAACGGGGACAACTCGTATTGGGATGGCTCCTCCTGGTGGGGTTGGAACGGCAGCGAATGGTGTCACAACCAGACGCCGGCACCCAGTTGTACCTCGTCGCCGGATCACAACAGTGGTGACGGCAGCGGTGACCACAGCGGCGACGGCGGCGGTGACGGCAGCGGTCCTTTCCC
>DATKGB010000241.1:0-6112 GCA_035544315.1 Verrucomicrobiia bacterium | reverse complement strand
GGGAAGGAAGGAGCGCGTGCAGTTCGTGCTTGGCGGCATACGCTAGTGCGTCGTCGAGGTCCACGCAAGCGCTTTCGGCAGCCGGTAGGCGAGCGCCCGCCGTCAGGCGAAGGGCCCAAGATGGACGAGCTGCGTTGCTATCGATGCGGGGGCGTACGCGTGATCTATAAAAAGTGCAAATATTTCTGCGCGACCTGCGGCCAACTGCTGGCAAACTGCTGCGGTGATTAGACCGTTCGTGCTGATGGCCGCGGCGATCGCGGCACTGGGCGGCCTGCTCTTCGGCTACGATACCGGCGTGATCTCGGGCGCGGTGCTGTTCATCACCAAGGGCTTCCAACTGCCGATTCACTTGCAAGAGTTCGTCATCAGCGTGGTGCTGATCGGCTGCATTCTCGGCGCCGGAAGTGCCGGCTATCTGGCCGATCGTTTCGGTCGGCGGCGGACGCTGTTGGCTGCCGGCATCATCTTCGGCGTTGGCGCCTTGGCATCGGCTTTCGCGCCGACCATCGCGACGCTGTTGCTCGCGCGTGCGATCGTCGGCATCGCGATCGGCTTTGCATCGGTCGTTTCGCCGTTGTACGTTTCGGAAGTCTCACCGGCAGCATTTCGCGGCGGCCTCGTATCGCTCTACCAATTCGCGATTACGGTAGGCATCCTAGCGGCGTTTATCATCGATTACGCGTTTTGATCAGCATGATGTTGTACGTCGGTTGCTTTGCTTTTGGGTTAGGCCCGATCGTGTGGGTGCTGATCTCGGAGATCTACCCGCTGCAAGCGCGCGGCCTGGGAATGTCGATCGCGACGCTCTCCAACTGGGTAGCCAACTTCCTGGTTTCACAGTTCTTCCTAACGATGATCCAGAAGTTTGGACGTCCGGGAACGTTTTCGATCTACGCGGTGCTGTGCATCGTGACGATCGTCTTCGTCGCTCGCTACGTCCCCGAAACCAAGCGCGAGCTACTCGAACGAATCAGCGTCCTGCGCGCGCCCGTCTAGCGGGTCGTAGGGCGCATTTCTCGAAGGACACCGTATGATCAAGCCTTTCTTTGCGACCCTTGCACTGCTGCTGGCAGCGGGTACCGTCGCCCTGGCCGCCGATTCCATCGATGCCATCATGGCCGCGCCCGCAACCTACGACGGCAAACACGTCGACGTGACCGGAACCGCCAAGCACGTCAAGATGAAAACCTCCAAGGCGGGCAACGATTACGTCGTGTTCGATCTGTGCCAAACGCAGTGCGTGGGCGTATACGAGCACGGCCATCCGGCCGGCGTCATCGAAAACGCGACGCTGACGATTCGCGGAACGTTTTCGGCGGTTAAGAAAATGCGAACCTTCGAAATCCACAATCAAATCGACGCCAGCGATACCGGCTCGTAACATACGATGAGTCGCGCGTTTGTCAAAGACGATGACGATCGCCCGGAGGAGCCGATTCCGGTTCCTGAGCGCGGCCCATACTACGTCTTTGCGCCCGATCTGGCGACGCTGGACGACTCGCTGCGCGATCGCGCGGAGATCGTCCAAACCAAGCCCGGCATCGTCGGGTTTGGCGCGCGCGTCACGGTTGCCGACGACGCCGGGAAGACGCACGAATATACGCTGGTGAACGACGAAGAAGCCGATCCGCTACACGCGCACATCGGCATGACCTCGCCGCTGGCCCAGGCTTTACTGGGCAAAAGCGTCGGCCAAAATGGCCTATGGAAACGTCCCGTCGGTGCCACGCGCCTGAAGATCGAAAAAATCGAGTACTAAAGCCATGTCGCAAACCAAGGGGCAGTTTCCGAGCGAACAAGCCGAGGACGGTTCGTTCGCTCGTCAAGATGACGCGTTTCGCAAGTGGGTGACCGCCGACGGAAGCTCGGGGTTCGCGGTCGAGGCCGGTCGGTATCACCTGTACGTCTCGCTAGCGTGTCCGTGGGCGCACCGCACGATCATCGTCCGCAAGCTCAAAAAGCTCGAGAACGCGATCGGCATGACCGTCGTCGATCCGATCCGCGACGAACGCGGTTGGGCTTTTGCCGACGTGCCCGGTGCGTCGCTCGATCCGATCAACAGTTTTTCGTTCTTGAGCGAGGCGTATATCGCGACCGATCCGCAGTATCGCGGACGCGTTACCGTCCCGGTGTTGTGGGACAAACAGGCCAAGCGGATCGTGAGCAACTCCGACGACGATATCATGCGCATGCTCGAAATGCAGTTCGACGCGTTGGGCGACGCGTCGCTCGATCTGTATCCGGTCGAGCACCGCGAGGAGACCGATCGCCTTAACGAGTGGATTTACGAGACGCTCAACAACGGCGTCTACGCCGCCGGCTTTGCCACCGCGCAAGCCGTCTACGAGCAGGCCGCGTACCGGGTATTTGAAACGCTCGACCTGCTGGAGAAGCGCCTGTCGACGCGACGGTACCTGTTTGGCGAGACGCCCTTGGAAACCGATTGGCGCATTTTCGTGACGCTGATCAGATTCGACCCGGTCTACTTCGGGCATTTCAAGTGCAACCTCAAACGCCTCGCCGACTACCCGAATCTCTACGGCTATTTACGCGATCTCTATCAATACGACGGCGTCGCCCAAACCGTGAACTTCGATCATATCAAAAGACACTACTACTACACCCACGACGACATCAACCCAACCCGCATCGTCCCGCTTGGTCCCCTCCAAGATCTCGACGCCCCCCACGGCCGCGAACGGCTTTCTCGCTAACAGCGTGTCCGCGCCGTGTCATGGCGTAGCGACCAAATCTTAGGCGACGGCGCTCGCGATGGCTTTTCGAAGATCCGAATCCTCGGGCGTGACTTTCGGCCCAAATCGTTGTACCGAACCGTCGCGGCCGACGAGGAACTTCTCGAAGTTCCAGGTGATATCGCCGCCGTCGCCGATGAGCGCCTTGTAGAGTGGATGGCGAGCTGGCCCGTTCACGTCGGTCTTCTCGAACATCGGAAACGTGACGCCGAAGTGCGTTTCGCAGAACGTCACGACGTCGGCATTGGAACCGGGTTCCTGTGCGCCGAACTGATTGCTCGGAAATCCGAGCACGACAAAACCGCGATCCGCAAACTCGGTGTAGAGGTCCTGAAGGCCTTTGTACTGCGGGGTGAGTCCACATTCCGATGCGACGTTGACGACCAGCGCGACATCGCCCGCAAATTCGCCGGCGGTCGTCTCGCTGCCGTCGATGCGGCGAAGGGGAAGGGCCAGGATATCGTCGGTAAGTTGCGTCATCGTCACGCGGTCCTGGGGGAAAGTGGTTGAGCAACGAGTTTTCGGGGGGATTGGTGGGGCGCCCTGTCGTGGTATGATCGCGTGATGAAGACGCGAACGGCCGCAATTCTGACGTTGCTCCTTGCGCTTGCCCTTTCGTCGAGCGGTAGCGCGCAAACGGCACCTGCGAACCCGGCGCAACTGGCCGCGATCACCGAGCGGGGGAGGCGCCTTGAAGCATACGATCAGGCCGCGTGGCATGGCACAGATGCGGCTCGGGCAATCGCCGGTCCGGATAGGGCTGGCCTGAAATATTTTATCGCGCGCCGCACCCCGACGGGCTGGGATGTCGATTTCGGCGATCTCCGCGCGGACGGAACCGCGTTTCTCACGGTACTGGAGGCAACCAGCGCCGACGGTCTGCATTTCACCGCGCAGCGGTTTACGCCGGCGCGCGCCGATACCGGTTTCCTGGTGACCGCTGCGAATGCGATCGCTGTTACCGAGGGGAGCTTCCGACCTATCGCGCAACGTCGCTACAATACTGCGGTGCTGCCCAACGACGACGGCACCGCATACGTTTATTTCTACCCCGCGCAAACCGTTTCGGAAATCTTCCCGCTGGGCGGCGACGAACGCTATAAGGTCTCCGCCGACGGAAAGACGATCCTCGAAGATCACCGGATGCATCAAATCATCCTGGACGTTGCGCAGAGTGCGCCGGTCGGAACGACGGCCGTCGCGGGGTGGCACACCGATATTTTCTCCAACGTTCCCGAAGACACGGACGTTTTTCATGTGTTAGCGCGTACGCCGCCGACGCCAGACTACGTCGGCGCTCAAGGCCAAATGTACAAAATCGCAATCGATGGGACGATCACCTATCAAGGCGCGGCGAAGCAGTGAGCTACAACTTGAAGGTAGCCCTGGCGCTTCTGATTCTGTGCTGCTTTGCTTTGCCGGTTCTCTCTGGTGTTGGCGTGCTTGAAAGTCCAGTTTCTCTGGATTCTGGAATGTTAAGGCTCAAAATACCGACGCGCGTTACCGTGACGAAGAAGCGTATAAATTTTGAGACAGATTACTATACGATTCTGCGCAAAGCCGATGGAAAAGAACTGCTCGGCATCACCGTCGGTGGCGGGGCATATGACCTTCGCGGGTACCGCTCAATCTGCCTAAATCACAGGCGCGGGTGGCGACTAAAGGCGGCGCATGCGCTTAGTGTGGTCGTCGGCGATCCCGGCGTCAATGCAGTCAACTTTGCTTATGAGAATCTGTCGACTCGCGACGCAAACATTGCCGACGGGATCATCGCATCGGCACAGGTTCTCGATGCCCCATACTGCCGTGACTAGGCGAACGGACCTACGGGCCGGGATCAGGCGCGCCAATCTCTCTCGCACCCTCCCGCTCCGGAACGAGGAGTTTGCACATTCGAGGGGGACTACAAGAACTATGCGATATGTATCATTAGCTGCCGTCGTTGGGTTCGTATTCGGGGCGATTCTGTTGTGTCACGGCGTTGCTAGGGCTGACGAAGCGACGTCGGCGCCTTGCAATTATTGGGTGGACAAGAATCCCGATGCAGCCGGCGTCAATTTTATCACCTTGTGTCAGAACGAGCTGCAGGGTCATGCGAATGACTGGCGTGCGACCAGCGATCCCGTCGAGAAAGGCCGCAATCAGTTATTGATAGGGCTGGACTACTTCGCGATCGCCTATTACTGTGAATACTATTCCGTCGATATGCATCTCAACGTAGACGCTCGATGTGCGCTCGGGAGCGAAGAACCTCTTGCAGTGAGCTCTATAAATGCTTCCAGGGAAGCATTTAATAACGCAATGAGCAATTCGAACAATGACCCGGAGATCGTCAAAAAGGCAAACACGGATTTAGAATTAGCCGGGGAGCTGGCGAAACAGTATAACTTGCCATTTGACCTCAAGGTCTAACCCGAACGAGAGGCCGGCCATCGGCGGCGGTGCTTGCAAGCCGCCGCCTCGAGGGTAGGATCTCGGTCGTAGCCCGGCCGACCGATGACTTTTCGACCCGGCGGCGTATGATTGCCGGATGAAGAAATTGCTCGTCCCGGCCCTGGCGGCCCTATTATTGGCATTTCCGCTCGCAACGAGCGCGGCCGACACCACAACCCCCACGCAGAAGCTGATGAGCAAGTTGCATTGGCGCAACATCGGCCCGTTTATCGGCGGCCGGGTGGTGGCCATTGCGGGCGTGCCGAGCAATCCGAACCTGTTTTATTTCGGCGGCGTCGAGGGCGGCATTTGGCGCAGCACCGACTACGGGCAAGAGTGGACCAACATCAGCGACGGCAAGCTTCCCGGCATCGCCGATTCGATCGGCGCGCTTGCCGTCGCGCCGTCCAACCCGCGCGTGATCTACGCGGGCAGCGGCGAGAGCGACATTCGCGGCGACTTCGATACCGGCGACGGCGTCTACAAATCGACCGACGCCGGCAAGACCTGGCAGTACGCAGGTCTGCGCGACACCCATACCACCAGCGCGTTAGCCATCCACCCGAGCGATCCGAACATCGTGTACGCATCATCGATGGGCCACGTCTTCAAGTCCAACACCGAACGCGGGGTGTTCAAGACCACCGACGGCGGCAAGACCTGGAAGAAGATCTTGTTCGTCGACGATAACACCGGTGCGATCGACGTCGTAATGGATTCGCACGATCCGCGCGTCTTGTATGCATCCATGTGGCAGGCGCAGCGCCAGCCGTGGAAACTGACCAGCGGCGGACCGGGTAGCGGCCTCTACAAGACCACCGACGGCGGCGCGCACTGGACGAACATTTCAAACCATCCGGGCTTCGCGCACGGCTTGCTCGGACGCATGGGCATTTCGGTCTCACCGACCAACTCGCGCAGCG
>DATKGB010000240.1:0-14981 GCA_035544315.1 Verrucomicrobiia bacterium | reverse complement strand
GCTACGCCGATTCGGTCATGCGGCACTATCAACGTCTGGGCGGGACCGCTGGGTCCGGCCCGGCGTCGGCCCCGGCACCCGCTGTCACCTCGAGCCAGTCGAAGGGCGGCTCCGAGTCCGACCAGCCGCTGCTGGCGGAGGCGATCGCCGAACGCCCTTCTGCCCTGGGGAGCGTCAACGCCTTGCGTAACTTTCAATCCGGCTATCACGTTCGATCGTACCGGCAACTTGCCGCGATCGACAAAGAACCGTCGCCCTCGATCTAAGGAGCATCAGGATGTCATTCCTTGCCGCCCTCGCCCCAACACTCATCAGTGGCTTGGGAAACGCCGCCGACAATGCCGCTATGGCAGCGTTGAATCAACAAGATTCGCAATTTCAAATGGGGATGTACGCCCAGCAAGTGCAGCATCAAGAGCAGATGCAGGTGCAATCCACCGTCTTTGATCAGATGATGGACGAGCGGGCAGAAAATATGCGCGAGGTGAACACCCTGCGCGACATCGACATGCAAGCCCGCAAAGCCGACGACGATATCACCAAGAAGTTCATCCAGTCGATCACCGAATGACGAACCTACAGCCCATCTCTTTGCCGCCCGCGTCCCGCGCTGCCGATGCCGGCTCCGACGACGGCGCGGAAGCGCCGGGCGCGACCCCTCAAGTACGCGACCCGAACTTGCGCAACGTTCTAGCCGAGGAAGCGGCCTACGAGCAGCGTGCCGAGGAACACCTGTTACTTCAAAGGCAGCGGTTCGATTTGGCCAACGAACGGCGCTCCGAACTGATGCGCGAACAAGACGCCATCCGCGATCTGCTCATGGCCGACCTCAAGAACGAAGACGCCTATCTCAAGAAGTGGATCGAACTAATCTAGGCGGACGCGGCTGGCTTAGGTCTAGACGCCACGCGGGGCGGTCGGCTATACTCTTGCCTTGCCCGGGCCATTAGCTCAGTTGGTTAGAGCGCATGCTTGATAAGCATGAGGTCCCTGGTTCGACCCCAGGATGGCCCACCATTAAGAAGCCCCGCCAATCGCGGGGCTTCTCTTCTCGGCTAGCGAACGAACGCCGGGCCAGGAAGAGGAGGACGGGAATGCGTCGCTTCATTGCTGCCGCCGCAGTTATCGTAAGGCGTGCCTTTCGCACGGTTCTTGCCGTCGTGCTCTCGTTCAGCGTTCTCTCGATATCGCTGCTCGCTGGCGGATGTTCGCGCCAGGACGCCGAGCTCAACGACGCGATTTCAACGGTGTCATCGTCTGGAATCGGCGTGTACGATTCCTACTCGACACCGGCGCTCGTACACCCGATCCAGGGCAGTCCGTCTGCGATGAAGTTCACGCGATGGCAGCTTGCGAATTTGATTGCTGCGGCACATGCTGGTTCAGGATTAACCGGTGCCGAGATGGATCGAATCGGTGGCAAGCTGCCGAAAAACGCGCCATCCTTCTCCTATTTCCTCGCCGGATGGCTCGTCGCCGGGAAGTCCGACCTCGCGCTCTACGCACGCAGCCTCATGCCGAAGAGGGCGAACTACAAGCAAGCTCCCAAAATCATCTTTCCTCTCCTTGTAACGATGCTCTTCATCGGCGATATCGCGCGGGTTCCCGCGGGGGTGCCGTCGGCGCCGAAAACAAGCTTCCAGCTCGAACAGCTGATCGCGGCGCCAGCGGAGGCGTCCGGCGTCTGCAGCACGGTTACGAACTTCATCGAAAGCATCATTGCCGGCGTGGTGAATGCTCTGCAAGTAAAGGGCGACAGCACCGTCGTTTTTCTGTGGAACACGCTCGTCGAAGTGATTGTCGGCGTTACGGTCGCTGTCATCAAAGCGCTCATTGCGCCGGTGCTCAAAATCATTACGGCGATCGCAGCGGTGGTTTCAATTGTCGCTATGGTCGCGAGCACGCTGCAAGGGTGGTCGCTGACGTTGAAGCCCGATCAGGACGTCGTTCAATTAGGGGATCAGTCCGAAGACCATACGTTCACGGCCACATTAGATGCGCCGTCATTGCCATTTCCACCCGATGTGATCGATTGCGGCATCGCGCTCGGCGGCATCGACTTGTCCACGGTGAACTACAAAAACGCTCCGGTCGTATGGCAGACGGCGCACGGCGAAGTCCCCAGCTTAACCGATGTCGTCGATAAAGACACTGCCACTACGATTCGCGATGATAAGACCGCGAGGCTCACTTATCGCACGCGCGCCGTCGGCAACCTTCCCAAGCCCGAATGCTCCGTGGAACAGCTTGTCGGTTCGATTGGGGCGACGGCAACGGTTGCCCGAGAAGATGTCCTCAAGCTCGAGAAAGAGCTCACGAAAGCAGTGGCGGCGCAGCTTCCGACACTAATCCGGCCGCTCATCTTGGATTTGATCGCCCCGTGGCTCGAGTCGGCGCAGAAGTCTTTTCAAAATCTCGTCGCGAAGCCGGTAACAGCGTCGAACTTCGTTCAGCTCTCCGAACCGAGTCCCGATCCGCATCCGGATCCGAAGAAGTGTCCGTCGCCAAGCCCGGCCTCCACGAGTTCGGGCACGCCGCCGCAGCCCAATCCATCATCCAGCAGCGGTTTCGATCCGAGTTCGTTCGTTGGGTCGTGGGCTTGCGAAGTGCATGTCACGGTACAGAACAAGGAACTTGGTGCATTCTCCGTTACGGTGCATGCGAACTATGGCTTCACCCCCGGTGGAGGGGTTTCCGGAGGCAGTTCTGCCGATGCGCAGCGGACCGGCCCCAAGAGTATCTCGGCCGGCAATCAGAAAGTCACTACAGGGTCCGATTCTTATCACTACAAGCCGACGAGCGCGACAACCGGCATCCTGCGCTTTGATCAAAAAGACCAGACGGTGCATTGGGTGAACGCGAACCAGTGGAATGCTGATGAATTGAGCTCGATAAGTGGCCGTCACTACTCAATGGTATGTACTCGTAGCTGATGCCATGCTTGATAAGCATGAGGTCTCTGGTTCGACCCCAGGATGGCCCACCAAGAACATGACGAGGAAACTCCGTATCCACGGGGTTTTTTCTTCGTGCCGTTTGACCCGATGTGCTCTGTTAGTGTACGTGTACCGCGAATTCGTTTTCCGCTACGCGATTTGGGTAGGCAAAATCCGACATGTAGTATTCGCCGAAGAAATTCTCGTATTGCGAATAGACGCGCAGATTGTAAGACCACGTGACGTGGTTGACCACAACGTAGGGGCCTTCTTGGGCTAACTCGACTTCAAAGTCGGCGAGTGGCCGAACGTTGGTTTGCGCTGCGACAAACAACAGACGACCGCTTGCGATGACTTTCCAAACCTCTTGGCTGCCGGTGTCAATCCATAACGCTTTGACGCTCGGGCGATTGGGATCGGAGGCGGTCAGCTGCAGATGGTAGGTCGTATGGCCGTGATATTGCTCGATGCCGAGGTTGGAACAGGTCGCGCCGCCGTGCGAGTGGACGTTTTCGATGATCGGGAACGGCGGATCCGCGGACGGCAACCAGGCATCGCGCTGATCCCCGTATGGGCCCAGGAGCGGCGGCCCCGGCTCGACGTGATTGGTAACGTAGGAAAATCCGCTGAAACGGAGGTCGTCGACGCGCGCCAATCCGTCGGATCGGTAGGCGATTTGAGCCACCGAGTTGAGGATCGGGAAATCGTCGTCGGTCAGGGCAATCCGTTCGTCGTAGGTCACATACGCGGGCTGCGCCTCGGTCACCCGGTGGGTTAGGGCCGAATCGTAGATGGACCAGCACGGCTGTTGCCCGCTCATCGCCAGCAATGCCAACGCGCCAAGAAGCATGATGTCTCGCCTCCGACCTTAAGTATGCGTCGCCGCGCGACGCCGCGCAAGATACCCGGCAAACAGGGAGGCAGCGCGGGGGCGGACAATGGACGGGCTCGGGTTCCAGAAGGCAGCGGGGACGTAGCTCAGTTGGTAGAGCGCCGCGTTTGCAACGCGGATGTCAGGGGTTCGACTCCCCTCGTCTCCACCAAATCTTATACGCGCTTCCGTTTTCGATCGAGCGGACCACATCGTACGAGAGAGGAGTGCCTTGACCGGACGTGAATACGCCCCGGTCGCGCCGGTCCCGTCGTGCGCGGGGGGCATAGCTCAGTTGGTAGAGCATCACGCTGGCAGCGTGAGGGTCAGGAGTTCGAGTCTCCTTGCCTCCACCAGTTTCAAAAAATGGTGAGTCAAGCGACTCTCCGTTTTTTTCTTGCGCTAACACCGCTCGCACAACCATGACACCGCTTGCCGGATGCGGTATACTGCGCCCTGCGGAGTACGCTGGATGATCGCCCTTCGGGGAGGAAAGTCCGGGCTTCACTGGGCAGGGTGCAGGATAACGTCCTGTCGGGGAAACTCGAAGGAAAGTGCCACAGAAACAAACCGCCCGCTTGCGGGCAAGGGTGAAATCGTGAGGTAAGAGCTCACGGGGCGTCGCGGTGACGCGCGCCCGGGTAAACCCCACCTGAAGCAAGATCGCTCGATCCGTTCGCCGGCTTGCCGGCGCGCCGGGCGGCCCGTCCGAACGGGCGATCGCACCGAGGTGCGCGGTAACGCGCATCCCAGACAGATGGTCATCCCCGGCCTCGTGCCGGGACAGAATCCGGCTTACAGGCGTGCTTCGCATAAACGCGCCGGTTGCGCGGTTCCGCTGCAACCAGCGGGCCCGCGCGGCCGTTCTAGCCAATGAACCCTTTCAAGGAGCACCGTAGCCAATCGTGAGCAACCAGCAATTCACTCCCGAAATGACCGTCGATCAGGCATTCAAACTTCACGCCGGCGCGCGACGCGTCTTCGCGCGTTTCCATCTGGGCGGTTGTTCCAACTGCGCGATTAGCGAGAGCCATACGATCGGCGCGGTCAGCACCGACTACGGTATTCCGCTCGACATGCTGCTGGGCAGCCTCAACTCGCTGTGGGATCAGGGTGCGCTGACCCTCGGCGACAAGGTGCGCATCCCCGATGAGATCCGCGCGAAGATTCCGCAATTGGCAAGCGTCCCGGAAATCGGCGAAATCACCGGTTCGGATGGGGGCGCCTATACCGCCGAGTTCGGCGAAGTGCGCCTGCAAGGTCTAGCCGAGGACTTTCTTCCGGTCCAGGCCGCCGCGACGCCCGCGTAACGGTCTATTCGCCGCGTCGAAGAACTTCGTCGAGGGGCTTCCGGAAACGGAAGCCTTCGTCAATTCCGTGCCAGTGTTCGATCGACGGTTCGCCGCCCTTCCAACAGAGGGAGATGGGCGTGCCGTCGCGCAGGGACGGAAAATCAAGCAACCCGAGGTCTAAGTCTTTCACGATGCAGCCGAACGATTCGATCCGATGGATCAAGCGCACGATCTCGCTCTTCTGTTCGCCGAAGCGCGGCGCCGGAAACGGCGAACGTACGCCCGCCAACCGCGCCGCCGGGCGCGCCAAACCGCGCGAAGCGGTCGTGGTCTCCAGCAGTTTGATCGCCAAGTCGCGTCGCTTTTCCAACAGCTCTTCGAGCAACGGAGCGATCCGCGGGATGAGGGCGTTTGCGCGCGCGAGCGAAAAGTACTTCATGTTCGTCCAACGTTTCGGGCAATCGTGACCGCTATGCACCTCGTCTTCGTGACCGGACTCTCGGGTGCGGGCAAGAGCCAAACGATGAAGACGTTTGAAGACTTGGGATTTTACTGCGTCGATAACCTTCCTCCCGCGCTGGTCGAGGCGACGGTCAGCTTGCTTGAGGATGCCGGAACCCGCCGCGCTGCCATCGCCCTGGACGTGCGCAGCGGTGGCCCGCTGGGCAACGCCGTGGCCGCCATCGACGCTGCGGCCGCCGGCCGGGAAAAGGTCGACGTGCTGTTCGTCGATTCGGCCGACGAAACGCTTCTGCGCCGCTATAGCGAAACGCGCCGCCGTCATCCGTTCGCCTCGGCCGGATCGCTGCGCGAGGCGATCGCCAGCGAACGCGCGCTGCTGGCACCGTTACGCGCGCGTGCCACGCAGACGATCGACACGACCGGCGCGACCCACCGCACGCTCAAAGAGCGCATTCGCGAAGACTTCGCGCCCGATCAACGCGATCACCGGCTCGACGTCAACGTGGTGGCGTTCGGCTTCAAGTACGGCTTGCCGCTCGACGTCGATCTGCTCTTCGACGTGCGCTTCCTGCGCAACCCGAACTACGACGATACGCTGCGTCCGCTCACCGGCAGCGACGCCGCGGTGGCCGCGTACATCGAAGCCGACCCCGCGCTCGAGCCCTTCCTCGAAAAGACGATCGCACTCTTGGATTTTTTACTGCCACGCTACGACCAAGAGGGCAAGGCGCGCCTGACGATCGGCGTTGGCTGCACCGGCGGCCGACATCGTTCGGTCTACGTCGCCCGGCGGTTGGCCGCACACGTGCGGCACGCGGATGCGTACGTGGTCGCGCTCGAGGCCCGGGACGCGCATCGCTGATGCGCAATCGCTTCGTTCCGTTGGCCCGCTGGCTGCTGCCGGGCTTGGGTGTCAAACGCTGGCTGCTGGTTAGCTTGTTCGGCGCCGTGCTCGTAGTCAACGGCATCGACCGGTTCTTTGTCGGCCAAGGACTACACTTTCACGTCAACGAGGTTATCGACGGGGTCGTCGACGATTATTTCTCGCCGTCTTATCTTTCGTACGTCTTCTTCGCACTGGGGCTGATCGCGATTATCTTCGGCCTGCGCATGTGGTTGCGCTCGATCGTGAGCGCGACGCGCATGGGCGGTTCGGGCCGAATCGTCGATACCCTCATCGGCATGCGTCTCAAGCAAGGTTACAAGGTCGTTGCGGTCGGCGGCGGCACCGGTCTCTCGACGCTGCTGCGCGGCCTCAAGCGTTATACGTCCAATCTTACTGCGGTCGTCACCGTCAGCGACGACGGCGGGTCGTCGGGCAGGTTGCAAAAAGAGTTGGGCGTGTTGCCTCCGGGCGACATTCGCAACTGTTTGGTCGCGCTGGCCGACGACGAAGCGATGGTCACAGACCTGTTTCGCTATCGCTTCTCCGACGGCGAAGGGCTCTCGGGACATTCGTTCGGCAACTTATTTTTAGCTGCCATGACCGGCATCACGGGCAACTTCGATACGGCGATCAAGGAGTCTAGTCGCGTGCTCAACATCGTCGGCCGAGTGTTGCCCGCGACGCTGGGCGTCGTACGCCTGTGCGCGCGCTTAACCGATGGGTCGACGATCGAAGGGGAATCCAATATCGGCACGCTGCACGGACCGATCGCGCACGTGTATTTCGACCCGCCGTTCGCGGCGCCGCTTCAGGAAGTCATCGACGCCATTCGCGACGCCGACGCGATCGTACTGGGCCCGGGTTCGCTCTACACCTCGATCTTGCCAAACCTGATGGTCGACGGCATCGCCAAAGAGATCGCCGCATCGAACGCCGTTAAAATTTATGTATGTAATGTGATGACCCAACCCGGCGAAACCGATGACTTGACCGCGTCGGATCACGTGCGTCGATTGCTCGACGGCGCGGGAGCGCGCGTCTGCGATACCGTCATCGTGAACGATGAGGCGCCGCAACTGTTGGTCGCGGCCTACGCCGTTGAGGGGCAAGTCCCCGTCGACGTCGATTCAGCGAAAATCGTATCGATGGGATTGACGCCGGTGACCGCCGCGGTCATCAGCGAAACCCAAACGGTGCGCCACGATTCAGAAAAACTCGCCAAGGTCGTGATCGACGTCCTCGATCGCGCGATCGCTCAACGCGCCTCGTTCGTGCGCCCCGCGCAAACCTACGAGCGCTAGCGGATTTAGCTGTCGGTCGGAGCGGCTTGTACGTCGAGGTTGAGGCTGAGCGTCGTCGACTTTCCAGCGTCGGCTCGAGCGCTCGAACTGACCGAGGCGTAGCCCTGCGCGACGACGACGTAGTCGAAATCGCCCACCGGGACTTTAGCGATAACAAACTTGCCGCCGGCATCGGTCGTCGCGGACAAGATGGCATCGACGGTGACGACCGCACCCGCAATCGGCTTGCCGGTGGCATGGTCCAACACGACACCGCTGAGCGAGCCATATTGCGCTGCGGGCGGCAGATCGTCGGAGTTGCACGCGGCCAAACCGACCATCAGAACGGCGGCGGCCAGAAACGCTCGGGCAAAAGCCATAGGTATCCTTTCTAGCGCGCGCGGTGGCACCCTGTGACAGGCTCGCCCGATGCACGTGCTGAAATCGCGTTACCGACCCATCGAGTACCCAATCCCGGAGGTTCCGTTCTCTTGGCCACGGCTTCGACCGACCGTACCAGCGGTCCAGTTTTCGCAAACGATGCCCTTGGCGCCATCGGTAATACCCCGCTTGTCCGCCTCAACAAGGTCACCGACGACGCGGAGTGTTTGGTCCTGGCCAAGATCGAGTACATGAACCCAGGCGGCAGCGTCAAGGATCGGCCGGCCGTCGCGATGCTCCGCGCCGCCGAGGCTTCGGGGCTCCTCAAACCGGGCGGGACGATCGTCGAGCCGACCAGCGGAAATACCGGCTCGGGTTTGGCGATGGCCGCGGCGATCCATGGTTATCGTTGCATCTTGGTCATGCCCGATAAGATGTCCAAGGAAAAGATCGACTTGCTGCGCGCTTACGGCGCCGAGGTCGTGGTCACGCCCAGTAACGTCGCCACGGACTCCCCCGAATCGTATTACGGCGTCGCCAATCGGCTCTCGGCGGAAATTGCCGGTGCGTTCCAGCCCAACCAGTTCCATAACCATCACAACCCCGACGCGCACTACGCCACCACCGGGCCCGAGATCTGGGAACAGACGCGCGGGACGGTCACGCATTTCGTCGCGGGCATCGGTACGGGCGGAACGATCTCAGGGACCGCACGATACCTCAAGGACCAGAACCCGAAGATTCACGTCGTCGGCGCCGATCCCGAGGGCTCGATCTACTCCGGCGACACGCCGCGATCGTACGCCGTCGAAGGTATCGGCATGAACTACTTACCCGAGACCGTCAATCTTAAGGTCATCGATGAGATGGTGCGCGTTACCGACCGCGAGTCGTTCTTGATGGCGCGACGGATTACGCGCGAAGAAGGGCTGCTCGTGGGCGGATCGTCGGGCACCGCGGCCGTCGCTGCGGTCAAACTGGCTAAGACGCTGCCTAAAGAGTCCATCGTGGTCGTGATCTTCCCGGATTCGGGCCGCGGCTACATGTCCAAGATTTTCAACGACGAGTGGATGATCGCCAACGGCTTCATCGCCGAGGGAAAGCGCCGCGCGACCGTCGGCGACGTCCTGCGCAGCAAGACGCCGTTGCCGCCGCTGCTCACCGTCAACGAAGGCGACACGGTCAAGACGGCGCTGGACTTGTTGCGCAAGTACGAGATCTCGCAGCTGCCCGTCGTGCGCGGGCCCGAGCAAGTCGGCTCGATCAACGACGTTGCCGTGATGCAGGCGGTATTCGACCAGTCCGACATCCTGCACCGCGAAGTTCGGGAAGTCATGGGGCGCGCGTTTCCAACGCTCGAGCAGTTCGAGGAGATCGATCGCGCCTACAAGCTCCTGACGTTGGCAAACTCGGCGATCGTGGTTACCGACGACGGTGAACCCGTTGGCGTCATCGCTCGTCAAGATATTATCTCGTACCTCTCCAACATTTCTGTCGGAACCCCGCTCTAGTGAAGTTTGCAACCAAGGCCATCCACGTCGGACAGGGCGCCGATCCCGCGACGGGCGCGACGATCGTGCCGATCTACCAAACCTCGACCTACACCCAAGCCGGCGTCGGCGATCACAAGGGCTACGACTACGCGCGCACGGCCAATCCCACGCGGTCCGCGCTTGAAGCCCAACTCGCCTCGCTGGAAAATGCGCGCTTCGGGACCGCCTTTTCAAGCGGCGTTGCCGCGACTTCGGCGGTCGTGAACCTGCTCTCGGCAGGCGATCACGTGGTCGTCGGCGACGACCTGTACGGCGGTACCTATCGGCTCTTCTCGCGCGTCTACGCGCGCTACGGCCTGGACTTCACCTACGTCGACATGAGCGATGCCACGGCAGTGCGTGCCGCGATGCGTCCGAATACCAAGCTGTTTTGGCTCGAAACGCCGACCAATCCGCTGCTCAAGCTCGTCGACATCCGCGCGATTTGCGCGCTCCGTCAACCCGGCCAACTGGTCGCCGTCGACAACACCTTCGCGTCGCCGTATTTTCAGCAGCCGATCGAACTCGGCGCGGATATCGTCGTCCACTCGACCACCAAATACATCGGCGGCCACAGCGACGCGGTCGGCGGAATCGCGATTACCAACTCGGGCGACGTCCACGACGTGCTGAAATTCCATCAGAACGCCGTCGGCGGCGTACCCAGCCCCAACGACGCGTTCCTGACGATGCGCGGCGCCAAGACGCTGGCAATTCGAATGCGCCAGCACGCCGCCAACGCGCAACACGTCGCCGAGTTCCTAGAGGCGCACGATGAAGTCGAACGCGTCTACTACCCAGGCTTGCCGTCCCACCCGCAGCACGATCTGGCCAAGCGACAGATGAGCGGGTTTGGGGGCATGGTGTCGTTCGTTTTGACCGGCCCACAGCAGCGCGCGCTGGACTTCGCACCGCGCATGAACTACTTCAGTCTTGCCGAGTCACTGGGCGGCGTCGAATCGCTAGTCTGCCACCCGGCGCGCATGACGCACGGCTCGATTCCCAAAGAGGAACGGGAACGGCGTGGCATTACCGACGGGTTGCTGCGTCTTTCGGTCGGCATCGAAGATGTCGACGATCTGATCGAGGATCTGCGCGGCGCGATCGAAGCGACCGCGCTCGCCCCGTCTCCTAGAGACGGCCGATCGGGTAGCGCACCGCGCTGACGTTGCCCACCGCGGTTCTCGCTTCGGCTTCTTTTAGATCGCCAAGGCGTCCGGCGACGACGATGCTCACGCCGCGCAGGCCGTCCGACCAAACCAACTCGAACTGCTTCTGTCCGTCAAAGCCGCTACCCGAGGTGATTGACATAAAGTACGCCGGCATCCCGTTGGGCGTGGTGGTTCGAGTCTTGTTGGCGATGATCGCGCCGTCGATCTTCGCGCGCACGTCGTTCTCGACGCTGGTCTCGTATTGATCGACGTTTCCGTTGTATTGCTCGACCGAAATCGTTAACGTTCTCAGATCCTGGCGACCGGGGTTCTTCACCCACATAGCTACGATTTGCGGGTCGCCGAGGTCGTCGGGCGAGATGACCCGCCGCTCGACCAAGAAGTACTCCTTAGGCGCTTCGAAATGCATCGCCGGGTCATCGTAGGTGTGCGGGTCGGTAGAGGGGGACGCTTGCGGTGTCGCTTCTTGCGCGCGAACGCTATGGGACGAGCCCAGCACGATTGCCACCAAAGCAATTGCAGCGAGAATAGCAAGGAAGCGTCTCATTCGTTCTCCAGAACCCCAGCCAACGCGGGGAGGGACGTAGCGTAGCGATACCCGACGTTGCGGTGGTCGTCGTCGAACTCCTCGTGGACGAGGCTCAAACCCAACTCTCGGATACGGGCCGCCACAGCGCGCGCGCCGACATCCAGGCCATACTCGTCCTTTCGGCCGCAATCGAGGTAACGCAGCCGCAGGCGCCCGAGTTCCGCCGCTCTGTTGAGGACCCGTTCGGCCGGATCGAAAGCCAGCCAGCGGGCGAACACGTCGTCGCGGAGTTCGCCGGTCGCTCGATCGAACGGCAAGTCGAGATCGAAGGCGGTCGCGCTGCGCGGTGAATAGGCCGCCGCATAGCCCAGCATTTCCATCGTGACGTAATCGCTCTGCGGGCGCTTGGTGCGATCTTCAAACTGCTTGACGAACGCGCCGATATCCCACGCATGGCGCTCCAACGTGCGTTGCACGTCGGGAAACGATATCGGATGCGCGTAGCGAAAATACGAATCGCCGCTGTGCGATGCAAACGCGGCGAACGTTCCGGGATGCTCCATTACCAAATGCATCGCGCCAAAACCGCCCGAGGATTTTCCCAAGACCGCGCGGCCGCCTTCGCGGGCGACGGTCCGATAGGCAGCGTCCACATGCGCGACGACCTCGCGTACGACGTAGGTTGCGTACGCGCCGTTGTGCACCGAGTCGACGTACTGCGAACCGCCAAGTCGGGTGAACCCGTCGACGAGCACCAGGATCGCCGGCGGCATGGTGCCCTCTTCGATCAGCCGGTCGATCCACTGCACGACGTTGGTTTCCCACGGTCGCGCCGCTAATAATGCCGCGGCGTCGCCGGTGTACCCGTGCAAGCAGTACAAGACCGGATAGCGGCGAGAACCCTGCTCGTCGTAACCCGGCGGCAGATATACGACGACCGGTCGTTGGCTCGGATCGCCCAATGCGTTGTCGCGCAGCGAGGCGCTGTCGATGAAGTCGATCGCAAGATCGCCGCGCAGGCCGAGCAGACGGGCGTAGGGTGTAACCGGCGAGAGCATGAACCTGCGTTCAATGCAACGTGCGATCGGCCTGCGCGGCGCGCTGGCCGTCAACGTGATCACCATGGTCGGCATCGGCCCGCTGATCACGATTCCCCTGGTGCTGTCGTCGCTCAACGGTCCGCTGGCGCTGATCGGCTGGATCGCCGGTGCGGTGGTCGCGTTGTGCGACGGCTTGGTGTGGGCCGAACTGGGATCGCGCTATCCGGGATCGGGCGGCACTTATGTGTACGTGCGCGAAATCTTCGGCGCGCAGCGTTGGGGCCGGCTGTTCGCGTTTCTGTTTAATTGGCAGTTCTTGCTCTACGCGCCGTGCTTGCTGGCAAGCGGATACATCGGGTTTGCCGACTACGCAGCGTTTGCATTTCCCCAGATCGGCGCGTCGGTATGGATCGCTCGAGCCGTCGCGGTCGGCGTCGGGCTGGTGACGATTGCGGCGCTCTACCGCCGAACCGCGCGAGTAGCGGCGCTGGGCGTCGGGTTGTGCGTTTGCGCGATCGCCACGCTGGGTCTGGTGATCGGCGCCGCGTTGCCGCACGCCGATCTGCACCGCGCGTTTACGTTAGCCGCGCCGGTCCGCTTCGATTGGGGATTTCTCGCAGGCTTCGGCAGCGCACTGTTCGTCACACTGTACGACTACGTCGGCTACTCCGACGCCGCGCTGATCGGCGATGAGGTCCGCGAACCACGCCGCACCATTCCGCTGGCCATCGTGCTGTCGGTCATCCTGGTCGCCGTATTGTACCTGCTGCTGCAAGTCGGCGTTCTAGGCGCGATTCCGTGGCAAACGCTGGTCGGGCGCAACGGCGCCGCCCCGCCGCCCGAGGCGCAGTTCGTCGCATCGACCGTGGTCGCGATGGCGTGGGGACATTGGCCCGCGCTGGTGGTCACCGCACTAGTTCTGGTGACGGCGTTCGCATCGGTGTACGGCAATCTCTTGGGTTTTTCGCGAATTCCTTATGCGGCCGCGCGCGACGGTGCTTTTCTGCCGATCTTCGCACGCCTGCATCCGACCAAAGACTTTCCGCACGTCGCGGTGCTGGTCATCGGCGGTCTGTCGTTGATCGCGTCGCTATTCACACTGGACCAAGTCATCGCGTTGTGCACCGCTGGGATCGTGCTCGTTCAAAGCGTGCTCCAGATCGTTGCGTTGGGCCTGTTGCGCGCGCGCGGCGAACGAGCGCCGTTTCGCATGCCGCTCTACCCGTTGCCGGCGATCGTCGCGTTGGTCGGATGGCTGTTGGCATTCTGGTATACCGGTCCGTTTGCCATCTGGCTGGGCGTCGGGTGGTTGGTCGCCGGCGTATTGGCGTATTTGATCGCCGGGAGACTCGCGCGCTGGTGGCCGTTTGCCGTGCTGGTCGCGTGCGCCGTATTCGTACCGGTTCACGCGTCGGCTTCGCCGGTTAGTCAGTGGGCGACTTGGCGCACGAGCGCGATCCTTTTGCAGAACGATACGCCGGTACTCAGCGTCGACGGGAAGCCGTTCTTCGTCAACGGCGCCGCCTTCTTCTACGAGCGCATCCCGCACGATCGTTGGTTTGCCAGTCTGCAAGCTTATCGTTCGATGGGCATCAACACGATCGACCTGTACCTGATTTGGAATTGGCACGAACACGCCGACGGCACTTTTGACTTTAGCGGAGCAACCAACGATCGCCGCGATCTACGCGGCTTGCTAGCGATGATCCATCAGGTGGGTTTCAAAATCATCGTGCGCCCGGGCCCGGTGATTCGCAACGAATGGCGCAACGGCGGCTATCCCGATTGGCTGCTCGAGCGTTCCGACTATGCGATGCCGCTGCACGACGTGTTGGAGGGGCGCTATCCGGCCACCGCGACGCTGCAGAACGCGCGTGCCGACGCTGCCGCCGCAGAGTGGATGAACAACGCGACGCACCGCACGTACGCCGCGCGCTGGCTGCACGCCGCTTTGAACGCGGTCGAGCCGTGGTCGCACGACGTTATCGCGATCGCGCTGGATGACGACCAAGGTGCCTACATCGACAACGACACCTGGCCCGCGCCCCATTGGCATCGTTATATCGACTGGCTGCGCGCGACCGTGCAATCGACGGCCGGTCCGCACGTTCCACTCTTCATCAATACCTACCAAATGAAAGTGACCGCGTCCGCGCCGGTCTGGGCGTGGGGCAACTGGTACCAGAGCGACGCTTACGCCATCGGCGATCACGATCTCGCCCAACTGATGTTTTCGACGGCGCTGCTGCAGACTCAGCCGAATTTGCCGGTGATGTCAAGCGAGTTTCAAGCGGGCTGGTTGCAAGGCGCCGACCAGGTTGCGCCGCGCGCGGCCGATCCGAGCAACACCACCCTAGCGTTGCACGAGCTGTTGCAGTTGGGCGTCCACGGCATCGTCAACTTTCCCGTGCAAGATACGATCGATCCAGCCGGCTGGGAAGCGCCGTGGGCCAACCGTTCGTACGCCTGGGATGCCGCGCTGACCGACGATCTGGCGCCCAGCCCGCGCTATTGGCCGACGCGCGCGTTCGGGGAACTTACGGCACTGGGCCCGTACCTGGCGACGCTGCAACCCAAGGCCGATGCGGCGATCGCCTGGC
>DATKGB010000239.1:0-6093 GCA_035544315.1 Verrucomicrobiia bacterium | reverse complement strand
TCCGTCGCCGTACCTGCGCGGCGTTCCCGCGAATGTCCTAGCCTCTCTGCCGTAGAACAGCGGGACGCGTGAGCGCCCTCTCTTGCCAAGTATCCACCATCCTGCTCTGGCTCGTACATCTGTACGTGCTGTTGCTCGTCGTGTACGCACTCCTTTCGTGGATCCCCGATCTCCGCGGGTCGTGGACGCGCTACCTAGCGGCGCTCGTGGAGCCGCTGCTCATGCCGGTTCGGCGCATCATCCCGCCGCTGGGTGGCCTGGACATCTCGTTTTTGGTGGTGATCCTAGCCATCCAATTCCTGGTCGTTCCGCTGTTGGTCCGATTGAGCCTCAACGTTTGCTATGTAGGCTACTGAGGTGACCCTCGGGAGAACCGACAATCCGCATCGCACCCGCGTTGCCGAGAAGGTACGCAACTTCTGCATCATCGCGCACATCGATCACGGTAAGACGACGTTGTCGGATCGCCTGCTGGAAATGACCAAGACCGTCTTGGCGCGCGACATGGAGGACCAGGCGCTCGATGCGATGGACCTCGAGCGCGAACGCGGCATCACCATCCGGATGCATCCCGTTTCGCTCAAATACAAGGCGCGCGATGGCGAGATCTACGAGCTGAATCTGATCGACACGCCCGGCCACGTCGACTTCTCCTACGAAGTCTCGCGCTCGCTGGCCGCATGCGAGGGCGTGTTGCTGATCATCGATGCCGCGCAAGGTATCGAAGCGCAGACGCTGGCCAACTACCATCTGGCGCTCGAGCACGATCTGACGATCATTCCGGTGATCAACAAAATCGATCTTCCGGCCGCCGACCCGCAGCGGGTCATGGGCGAGGTCGAAGAGTTGCTCATCATCGAGCGCGGCGAGTGCATCCTTGCCAGCGCCAAGAACGGCACCGGCGTAGAGGACATTCTCGAAGCGATCGTTGCGCGCATCCCACCGCCCAAAGGTCACGACAACCACTTGCGTGCGCTGGTCTTCAACGCGCAATTCGATGCCTATCGCGGCGTCGTTTCTTACGTACGCGTCGCCGACGGTGAGTTACGTCAGGGCACCAAGTTTATGTCGATGGCGCACCGACACGTCTATGAGTGCACCGAGGTTGGCATCTTTACGCCGGCGATGAAGGCGACCGAAGTACTGCGCCTGGGCGACGTCGGCTACGTCATCGCCAACATTAAGTCGTTGGGCGAGATCGACGTCGGCGATACGATCACGGGCGCCGGCAATCCGGCGCACGTGCCGCTGCCGGGCTATCGCAAGGCCGTGCCGATGGTGTTCTGCGGACTCTATCCCAACGAAGGCGACGAATACTCCGACTTGCGCGACGCGCTCGAGAAACTCAAACTCAACGACGCTGCGTTGGTCTACGAACCCGAAACGTCGGTCGCGTTGGGATTCGGCTTTCGCTGCGGGTTCTTGGGATTGCTCCACATGGATATCGTCCAGGAGCGCCTCGAACGCGATTACAATCTCGATCTGATCGCGACGTCGCCGTCGGTGGTGTTCCGCGTCACGCGAACAGATGGGACCGTCGAGATGATCGACAACCCCGCCAAGTTGCCCGCGATGAACTTGATCGAAACGATCCAGGAGCCGTACGTGAAGGCGACGATTATCTCGCCGCCCGACTACGTCGGCTCGATCATGGAGATCACCCAAAATCGCCGGGGCACGCTGGGCAACATGGAATATCTCCACGACGGTCGCGTCATCTTGTCCTATGAGATGCCGTTGATCGAAGTGATCGTCGATTTCTTCGATTTGCTCAAATCGCGGACCAAGGGCTACGCTTCGCTCGATTATGAAGTCACCGGCTACCGCGAGGGCGATTTGGTCAAGCTGGAGATCCTGCTCAACGGGGAACCCGTCGACGCGCTGTCGTTCATCATCGCCCGAGATCGCGCGGCGTCGCGCGGACGCGCGCTGACCGACAAGCTCAAGGAGTTGATCCCGCGTCAAATGTTCGAGGTGCCGATTCAGGCGACCATCGGCGGCAAGGTCGTCGCTCGCGAAACCGTCAGCGCGATCCGCAAGAACGTGTTGGCGAAGTGCTACGGCGGCGACATCACGCGCAAACGCAAGCTGCTCGAGAAGCAGAAGGTCGGCAAGGAACGGATGAAGCGCGTCGGCCGCGTCGAGCTGCCCCAAGAAGCCTTCATGGCCGTCCTCCGCCTCGAAGACTAGGCTTTTCGACCGGCGTGAGAACCTTCGTCGCGACCAAAAATCTCGGCAAGCTGGCAGAAATGCGCGCGATCTTTGCCGGGTCGGCGCTGGAGCTGGAAACGTATCCGTCATTCGCGGATGTGATCGAGGGCGCCGAAACCTACACCGGCAACGCGCGACTGAAAGCTGCTGCGTTGCGCGCACAGTTGATCGTCGCCGGTGTGCAGGGCGCCGTCATTGCCGACGATAGCGGCCTGGAAGCCGCCGCGTTGAACGGACGACCAGGCGTGTTCTCGGCCTGCTATGCCGGCGTCGACGCAACCTGGACGGTCCGCCGACAGGAACTGTTAGACGAGATTCGCGCGACGCGAAGCGAAGATCGCAGCGCGAAATTCGTCTGCGCGATGGTGCTGCTGTTGCCCGACGGTACCGAGATCGATGCCTTGGGCGAGATCCGCGGACGGATCGTCGAGCAGATTCGCGGCGAATCGGGCTTCGGTTACGATCCGCTCTTCGTTGCCGATGGCGATACGCGGACGTTCGCCGAGCTAAGCGAGCAGGAGAAGAATGCGACCAGCCATCGCGGTCGTGCCGCCGCCGCGTTGCTCGCAGCGCTGAGCGATCGACGTGTCTGAGATCGCTATCGTCCCAGCCGACGACGAACGTCTCGAGGAAATTGCGCGTCGGCACTTCGGCGAGGAGTCGGTAGCGTTGCTGTTGGGTATGGCACGAAGCGATCGCGACGGCGCGTGGCTTGCGCTCGACGAAAGTACGCCCATCGGCATGTGCGTGGCGCACGACTTGGAAGACGAGCGCTATGTGAGCCCGGTCGTGGTCGAAGCCGGCTTCCGAGGTCAGGGCATCGCTCGCGAGCTTTTGGCTCGCGCTCTCGGCGATACTTCGTCCGTCCGCCCAAGTGCGTTGATCGACATCGCGCAGGCGTCGGCAATGGCCTTCGCGCTTAAGTCAGGTTTGGCGTTGCGCGTGCCGGTGACCAGTGTTGCGGGAGCGATCCCGCACGACGATGTGCTTCTGGAGTTGGCCGGCGGGATGCAGCACTTTGGGGTGAAACCGCTCGATCCGTTCGCGCAATCGCACGCGCTCGATGCGATCGATCGCCTGGTCCGGGGCAGCGCGCGCCCGCGCGATCACCAGGAGTTGTTTTCACTTGGGAGCGGGTCGGCGTTCTTTGTCGATGACGAATTGATTGGCTACGCGTACGTCCGGCGCGACGGCCGGATCGGCCCACTGGCTGCCGTCGCCGCAACCTACGTAGCGCCGCTGTTCGCCTACTCGATGGCCGCGATCCGCCGAGAGTTCGGAGCCTCGTGGTGCACCGCGCTAATCCCCGGCGTCGACATGCGCGCGATACGCCTCGCACTGCGGGCGGCCCTCACGGTGGAGCGCTCGTACGTCTTCGCCGGCGACGTCGCGATTGGCGAGTTGGAGTGCTATGTCGGCGGAGATCCGGTGCTGTTTTAGGCCGGTATTTTTTACCAGAGCACAGGGTTCAACAAACAACAGGGCGAACGTATGTTCGATGGAAGGCTCGAAGATTTGCCCACTATGTAAGATCGACTTACCGCTAGATCGGTTCCCGGTTCGGTCAGAGAACAATCCGAGGCCGAACGCGTACTGTTTCGAATGCCAGCGAAAGTATTGTCGCGCGCATTACCTGAAAAATAGGGCTCTTCACAATCGGCGGCGATATATCAACCAAACGCGCTATTCCAGGGAGAATCGCGAGCGTCTCCTGCGCTACCTGCGGTGCCGTAGCTGCGTGGATTGCGGCGAGTCGGATCCCGTCGTGCTCGATTTCGATCATGTGCGTGGTTCAAAAGAGTTCAATATCGGGAATGCGATTACGCAACGATCCTGGGGCCGGATAGAGCGCGAGATGCAAAAGTGCGAGATTCGCTGCGCAAACTGTGACCGGAGGAAAACCGCCCGCGAAAACCAATGTTCAAATCGCGCTTCGGGGCGTAGCTCAGCTTGGTAGAGCGCTCGCTTTGGGAGCGAGAGGATTCGCAGGTTCAAATCCTGTCGCCCCGAGATTTTTGCCCTTGCTCCGCCGTGGTATTCTTTACCGGGTGACCAGGGCACCGGCGTGCGCCCGTAGTCTAACAGGATAAGGCACGAGTCTTCTAAACTCGAAGATGGGGGTTCGAGTCCCTCCGGGCGCGTACTTTGTCGCCTCACGTGGTGGTTGTAGCTCAGTTGGTTAGAGCGCTAGACTGTGACTCCAGAGGTCGCGGGTTCGAGTCCCGTCAGCCACCCCACTTTCCACCGCCGCCGGGGAAGGACGCGTGTCGCCGGAGTCGTATCTGGCGAGGAATCGACTTGCCAAAGTTCGCGTCGGTCGGTAGAGTGACGTAGGCCGCGCGCCTTTAGCTCAGTCGGTAGAGCAGCGGACTTTTAATCCGTTGGTCCCGGGTTCGAGTCCCGGAGGGCGCAGTTTGCACCGGTAGCTCAATGGTAGAGCAGTTGACTCTTAATCAATTGGTTGAAGGTTCGAGTCCTTCCCGGTGCACCATGAATTGCTCCGGAGACCATCGGTTTCCGGAGCTCTTGTTTACGAAAAGGTGCGCGAACATGAATCGTCTCTTTGGCCCCTTGGCAGTGACCGCGGCGTTGGTCGTCGGAATGTTCATCACGACCTCGCTTCCGGCGCTCGCCGGTACGCGCCTGTTCTCCGTTTGGAACACCGGGCCGGACCCAATTTCGGTACAATTTCCCGAAGGCGTTGCAGGCCCCGGTATCGTCGTCGAAACGGTCTCCAGCCACGACTTCAAACGCTATGGGGTTAAGGATGAGGTGTTCAAAGTCACCGTAAAGGGTCCAAAATACGGCGGCTGCGAGACGAGCAGAGAAATTCCCCGGGGCAAAAACATCACATTTGAAGCGCCTTGTACCGTCAAACTGTCGTAGTCGAGGGCGTCACGGGAACCTCGCGTCGCGGTGATGCGTTGGGTAGATGAAAGGACGTTTATCTATGAATTACCGGAAGGTTGTGCGCTCGATCGTTTTAGCTGTATGCGCATGCATTCTCATCGGAGTTTCGCTCAATCCGGCAGGGGCCGCAACGGATCGCTTTATCAGCGTTACCAACGGGACACCAGGGGATATTGGGGTCACGTTTACGCAGGCTGGGGTTTCCAAGTCGGTCGCTGAAGGCACCGTCCCCAAGTTCGACCGGAAATCATTTCGCATGCCGGACCAATTCACGACGGTGCGGATTAGCTCGATGAAGGGCTGCTCTGCGGTGACTCGCGATGTGCCCGTCGGAAAGTCCGGCGTGACGGTCAGAGAAAATTGCGCGGTGCAGATAGAGTAGGTGCGGTCGGTGCGGCGCTCTGCGTCGCCCTACATCATTTCGTCGTGGGCGTCGAGCCGCTGGATGGCAAGCCGGCTTCCCACCTAAAACTTCGCGCGGTCATCCAACCGCGTCGCTATCAATTACGCGATCTCTGGATCGACATACAGACGTATGCGACGCGTCAACTCGTGAGCGACGGAAACTTCACGAACGGCCCGTGGCCGTGCGCGCCGTGGACCGTGCGCTTCGCTCAAATCGATGGTGCGACCTATATCGCTACCGAGCGCGCGGGGAGGAATCGTACCCAGGACGGCATATCTACCGGGGTCCCCCGGGCGAGTGGCGGAACTGGTAGACGCGCTGGATTTAGGTTCCAGTGGGGCAACCCGTCAGAGTTCGAGTCTCTGCCCGCCCAGGACAATCCGTTGCGGAAGTAGCTCAGTGGTAGAGCATCGCCTTGCCAAGGCGAGGGTCGCGAGTTCGAATCTCGTCTTCCGCTCCAGACTTTCCTAAGCCAAGGATAGCCTCGAGAACCGCGCGAAGGCGTTTTGCCCTCGTCGATGGAGGCTGGCTCGTACGTTTCTGTGACCGCTACGTTTCGTACCCCC
>DATKGB010000238.1:0-9317 GCA_035544315.1 Verrucomicrobiia bacterium | reverse complement strand
GAGCTGTATCGAATTCTGCCCTTAAAGAACAAAATGCGCTAATGAAAAGAGAGGCGTTATTTAGAGTCGCCATCGCATTCGCAGTATGTGGCGCGATTCTGTTTTTGTTCCGGCAGTATTTTGGCCCGAACGGCCTGTTATATGGAGATTCGAATTTGCAGTGGGACCGCTCGCTGCTGGACGCCGCGCTTGCGCAACTCGCTCATGCGTGGGCCCCAGCGTTCGGCGGCGGCCGCCCCTCCATCATTATTAATTCCACAACCTCCCCACTGACGCTGCTTCAAACAGCGGTTTCGTTCGCGGGGATTCCGCTTTCCACGATGCTGATTTATCCGGTGTTACTTTGTGTGGGGTATGCCGGCTGTTGGATCGCGGCACGTAAGATTTCCGAGAACGCAGTATCGGCGCACGCGGTCGCGATTTTTTTTATTGGAAATCCATGGATTTGGGATCGTATTTTGCTAGGCCACATCGGCATCCTCGCCGCGGCCGTCATAACCCCCTGGACCTTGGCGACCATCGTATACCGCGGTACCCTGCGCAACGCGTTCGTGCCGCTCGTTTTTGCGGAGTGCGGCATTATGCTGTGGTGCGACGCGCGGGTATCGTACATGTTTTTTATCGGGCTCGTGATTCTCGGCGCCGTTTGGATTGCGTCGTCGATTCGATACCGCCGGCCGCTGCAAACGTTCGAAGGCCTCGGGCTGCTGGCTTGCCCGATCGCGGCGCTCCTGCTCAACGCGTGGTGGACGCTGCCGTTCCTGCAGTTGAGCGGGATCACTCCCGTTCGGCCATTTTTCCCGCCGCTCGAAGACGTGCTGAGCTACAGTCGCTATGCCGATTTTGTCCACAACGTCGTATTTTCCGGTTCGTTCCTACACTTTTCGTGGGATCGCGCCGCCGCGCACGGCGCGCTGGCGTTCGTTTGCTGGTACGCAGCAACGCTCGCTGTTCTCATCGCAGCCTTTTGTTCGAACACGACTTCGCGAACGCTGAACGTCATCTTGCGGTTCGGTATAGTTGCATCGCTGTTGATCAGCATGGGCACGGCGCTGGTCCCGCCGGGCGCGACGCTGTGGATCTACGCCAACGTACCGATGTCGGCGTTCTTTAGAGATCCCAATAAACTCGCATTCATTGCCGTGCTGTGCATCGTCCTCTTACTGAGCGTGAGGTTGCGCACCGCGTCCCCCGGATGGCGCTGGGCCCTCATGGCTGCAATAGCGATTTCCGTGCTGCCGACGCTTAGCGGTGATTTGCGCACGACCGACGGCACGGGCCTTCAACCGTTCGCCGAGCGAAGCAATTTTGTCGACGTGCTCGATTTCCTCACCGCGCGGCGCGGATTTCCCGATTTCCGCGTCGCACTGATCCCCCCATGGGCGGCCGAGGTCTCGCTGAAACCGGGCGAGCACCCGGTCGCCGAGCCCTTCGTTTTTCAGTACAGGCTCCCGACGATGGACGCGAAGTTAATTAACACCGCAAGCGACATGAGCATGAGCTCGTGGCGCGTGTTCGAGGATCTGTACGCGGGCACCGATACGCATCCGGACCGCAGCCTCGCTCGCCTCGGCGTTAAATATCTTATTTGGGATGATTCTGCCACGCTCTCAGCCGGTGCCGCAAACACGCCGTTCTTCAATGTAGCCAACCTCGTCGTAAAACGTGCGTTGGATGACGCAAACTTTCACGAGGTTTATCGCTCGGGCTCGCTGCACGTATTGGAAAACCCCGCTTTTGAGGGTCTCATGCGCGGGGTTGCAGGCCCGGTCGTTGACGGAGCAATACCCGAACACGTTCGGGCCGTGCTGCCGGCTTCCGCGATCGGCGACGCGGTGGAAGCCGTTGACACGCAGCATCGTGGCTGGCCCTTTAGCACGATGGGTGTAGGCTCAAGCGCTCGCGACGCATGTCTTTCCCGCACTCCGCACAACGCGCTGCTCCTGGCTTATGATCGCGTGTCGGCGCATTCGGATTGGAAAACGTACTGGGTCGACAGCGACTATCTCCAGCAAGGAACCGGCGACGCGGTCCTCAGCCGTCAACTCGCGAACTATCCGTTGCCCTATGCGTTCACCGCTTCAAACGCGGCGATATCGTTTGCGCTCGACGTGCCGGCGGGCTCTCGCATAGCCGTAGAAGGCTCCGTGCTTGCCGAGGCCGGGCGCGTCGACTACGCGATCGATGGCGGTCGGTGGAAACCATTGCACCTACCCGCTGGGGTTCTGGGCTGGACTGAACTCGAAGCCGGCGCTGCGGGACGGCATCTCGTCAGCGTACGTGGGAGCCGCGTCGGAACGCTCATCCGTGCGGTAACAGCGGCGCTGCCCCAAAGCTGCGCGGGAACGTATCTATCCGAGCGACCTTTTCCGGCCGCACCGTTCGGCGGCATGGGGTGGGTCGTACCGTCGCCTTTCAGCGCGCTTACGCTCAAGGAAAACGGCGGCAAATTTTCATTTGAAGCGCGGAATATCGCGCTGAACGCGGTCTCCGTTTCCGAGCGACTACGCGCGCACGCTCCGATCGACGGGCCGGGCGCAGACGGCTTACTTTTGGATCACTTGACGACGCCGATCGGCGTACCGTTCAACGTTCTGCTCGGTTACCATCGCGCCGAGTTTTTTGCAAAGGGCGCGCCGATAACGGCGTCCGCCTGGACCCACCTCTTCAAAGGCACTCCGACCGGGGAAAGCGGCAGCGCCACCTTTCGCTTTAACGCGCGCTATTCAGAGGAAGGTGCGTCAACGACCTTATTCGGCATTGCACCCGGCTCCGTCGTGTTGCTGCAGTTGCCGTTCCAAGGCGCCGCCGCCGGGGCAGAGGTTCGCATTTTTCAAAGCGGCCTCATATTGGCGCGGTACTCCCTTTCGTCGACTGCCGCTTATCTCACCATGCCCGCTTACGGTGATAACATCCAAATCGCGGTCCGCCGGGAGCACGCAACGGACTCCCTCGTTCTGGAACCGCCGCAAGCCTTCTCGGGCGTGGCCATAGGAGAGAGCGTCCTCGATCTCCCCGATCGCGCGGTCCGCGCCCCACCGGGCCCTCTGGCCTATACTCGCGACGGCGGACACGTGACCCGATTGAGTTTGTTCAGCGACAACCGCGCGCTGGTTTCAACCGGGAAGGCCGATCCATATACCGTTGTTCAGGGCGCGCAAGGGCTTCTCGCGTATTCGGGTTTGAGCAGCAGCATTAACACTAGGTGTACGCTCACCATAACGTACGAGGGTGCGGGGGGGCCTGTCACGCGCGGGGTAGCGGACGCGGATGTCGGGAATGGCGTCGGTCATGGGCGGATCTCCGTCCCGATCTTGCCACGCACTACCGCCGTTCTGCCCAGGTTCGACTGCGCGAATCCGAACGCCGTCCTGCGCCTCGCGTCCGCAGAACTGACCTTCACGGCGAGCCCTGAGATGGGCATGCTGCTCACGATTCCCTCGACTGCGCCGGCAAGCGCGAATCCAGCAGTGGTTTCGCACGTCATTCTATCGCCGGAGGAATTTCGAATTTCCGGTCATCCGGCCAACGTCGTTTCGCTGTCTAATTTCGATCCGGCGTGGCAATTCGGTAGCAACGAACACTTTATCGTCAATGGATCGGAGAACGGCTGGATCGACTCTGGCGGTGACCGGATCGTGTATACGATCCAGCGCGAATACCGTAAAGACATTACGATCTCGCTCTGGCTGTGGTCGCTGCTCGGGCTTTCCATCGTCGCGGCATTGGTTCTCAATCGTCGTCCGCCGCGCGAGCACGCGTCTGAGTAAACCGCTTGCAGCCGGCGTACGCGTCTGCTGCATTTCGCCGAGCTATCTGCCCCGGGTGGGAGGCGGAGAGAAATACGCGCATCGGTTAAATGCCACGCTCGTAAAGCGCGGCATCGCCGTGCACGTCCTAACCTCCGTACCGCGCTGCCTCGGGGAGCGTATGCAAGACGGCGTAAGCGTAGAGTACGTTCGCGCCGGTACGTTCGTCGGCTTTCCGTGGTTTCACGTCGGAGATCTGCTGCGCGTTTTTCGGGAACGGCGGCCGCACTTTATCCTGGCCTTCGGCCCCAGCCCGTACGATCCGATTGCGGCAAGCATCTTCACGCTGCTCGGCTGTCCCTTCGTTCAAGTATATCATGCAGATTTCAACGATAAGAAGTTGGCCACGCGGGTCGTCACGTGGTTGCACAACGTCGTCGCTCTGCGTCTTGCTTCGGCGATCATTTGCACCAATCAACGCATGCTTCGCGCCCTGGGTCGGCGCGGCTTTTCGGGCCGCGCGATCGCCGCCACACCAGGCATAGACGACGTTTTCTTTTCCAAGATGTTGGCAGGGCCCGAGCGTGAAAGCGCGTTGTTGTTCGTCGGCGCCCTCGATGACGGACATAAGTATAAGCGGCTGGATATTTTGCTCAACGCGATCTCGGAACTTCGTCGGGAAGGCCACTCGGTTTACCTGTCGGTCGTGGGCGACGGGAACCGCCGCCCTTATTTCGAGCAGCTTTCTAACGAGATGGGGCTCGCCGACTGCGTCGAATTTCTGGGAGGCATCACGGACGACGAACTTGCGTTGCGCTATGCTTTGACCGGTGCGTTGATTTTACCATCGCCGACTACGCAGGAGGGGTTCGGACTGGTGTGTTTGGAGGCGATGGCGGCGGGCGCGCCGGTGGTGTGCAGCAAAAATGCCGGTGCCGCTCAAATCGTGCGCGATGCCCCCGCCGGGGCGCTTTGGGACGGCCAGGATATTGGTGACCTAAAGCTCGCCATCGTCAAAGTGCAGCGGACCACACCCGCAGAACGCGAAGAGTTGCGAACGTATGCGCGCGGTTACGGTTGGGACGAAATGTGCGAGCAACTCTTGGCGGAACTCGCGATCCACTTGCCGACCGTGCCCTTTACACGGGCGGAATAGGGCGCCGCGCGATCGCGATCAGGCCTTCGGTCCAATCGAGTTCTTGCAGCGAGGTCAGCAGCATCCGTGGCAATAGACCGAAGAAGCGCGAGGCGTTGCAGATGTAGTGCGTCTTGGTGATCTCGACCCGTTCGAATGCCAAGCGCAGCAGCGCATAGAGATCGTACCATGGATAATTCTGCACGTGCGTGAAATCGCGCACGATTCCGCCTGGTGCGAGCGGGTTAGGGATGCTCGCAAGCAGCAGCGCGTCGGGCGCGAGGATGCGCGCGAGCGGCCTGAGGTAGTCCGCGTAAAACGCCTCCGCAGGGATGTGCTCGATCACTTCGCTCGCGATGACGACGTCGACGGGTTTGTCGATCTCGTCGAAGCGCGCGATGCGCGCGTACGGCCCCTCGACGTGCGGATCGAGTTCCATCCCGAGATATGCCGTCACAACGTTTGGGAAACGCTCCCGCACCAATGCGGCAAGCGCGCCTCGTCCGGGTCCGATTTCGAGCACGCGCACCGGACGTGGCAGACGCGCGAACTCGGAGAGCACGACCTGAACGATCGGCGGATAGTCGGAGACGACGAGCGGTCCAAAACGCACGGACTTGTAGGGGTCGAGGCGGCGCCCAATGGCCGGGAAATAGGCCTTGGCCGGCGGCCCGCCGGTCTGCGGATAGGGCAACCGGCCGTACCGCTCGAGGGCCTCGCCGCGCAGGGCGTGCAATTCGTGATAGCGCTCGTGCAAGGTTCTTTCGTTCATCGGTTGCCTAGCATGCGCGTTGTAAAAGAAGATTCTTCGCGCTGCGAGTGCCTTCGAGCGCGGCGCGCAATTGGGAAAGCGAGGTTTCGGTCGCCGCTCCGCCGCGCCCCACATCGAAGAATGCGAAACCGAGCGCTGCGAGTTCGGCGAGGAATGCGAACGGATCGCGGCCCGCGCGCAGGATATACGATGGATCGAATTCGCACAGAATCTTGATGTCGGGACAGCGCGCGATCGTCTCGCGCAATCCCTCAAAGACGTACGGTTCGTAGCCCTCCACGTCGACCTTGATAAAATCCACGCGCGGCCAAGCTGCAACCAATTCGTCTACCGGGACCACGTCGACGCGAATCGTCCGCGCCTCTCGATCCGGTTTCACGAGCGTATGAGCGCCGAAGTTGTTGCGCGAGGCATAGAGTAACGCGCTGGCACTCGCGGGCCCGGCTGCGGCGCGCACGACGCTAACGGTGCCGTCGAGACCGTTCTGCGTGACGTTTTGTTCGCAGAGCGCCGCGTTGGCCGGATCCGCCTCGATCGCGAGTACGCATCCGCCGGCGCCGACGATACCGCCAAAAATCGTCGAATAATACCCGATGTTCGCGCCGATATCGACGACGCGGTTCCCTGGGCGCACGATGCGTTCGACGAGCGCCGTTTCGTTGGGCTCCCACACCTTCCGAAAGACGAGATGGAACGCGATAACCTCGTCGCGGAGGTCGACCGTCAGCAGTTTCGTTCCAACTCGTATGGTGGTGCGGTCACCGCGGGCGGCCCGTAATAGCACGAGTGGAAGATGCGCCAGGAAGGCATCTTCACCGGCAACCTTTTTGTAGACTTTGCGCAAGAGATTAATCACGGGTGGCTAGGTTACTCCGGGCGAATTCAAACGCCTGCGCGTGCCGGTAGATGTCGAGCGTCAGGTCGAGGAAATCGTCCGAGCAGGTGACGTCGCCGAAGCGTCCGCAGATCCCCGAGACCTCATTCGCGTATCGCGAGTCGGTAAAGTAGCGTTCGATCGCGCCGGCGATCGCTTGCGGATCCTGTTGAAATGACACGGCGTTCAACGCAGGAATCTTGGTTGCAATTGCTCCGGACACCAGAAACGGCCGACGATGGGCGGCGCACTGATTGAGCGGACCGCTCATACCCTGGAACTCCACGTACGGAAATATCGCCAGGTCGATCGCGTCAATAAGGCAGTCGAGGCGCTCGTCGGGGATAAACCCGAGAAAACGAACGTTGCCGGTCCGCTCGGCTTGCGCGCGCAGGTTCGCGTAATACTCTCGATAGATCTGCGTATCTTTCACCTTGGGGTGTTCTCCGGCGCCGAGCAAGAGTTCCATCTCAGGGAACCTCGCTTGCAAAATGCGCATCGCGTCGAGCAGCTCTTCGATACCCTTATAGCCGGTCGCAAATCCGAAAAACAAGAGATATTTCCGATCGAAAGAGAGGGATAGTTCCTTCCTAGCCTCGGGTTTGGAAGTAATGACGCACGGGATGGCGAGAAGCGGCACGACGGCGATCCGGCTTTGGGCGATTCCGTAGTCTTCGCTCAACGTTTGGGCGAAATGCTGTTGATGGACGATTACAATCTGAGCGCATCTTCCGATAAGCCAAAAGAGCATACGTAAACCAAAGCGCGCGCACGCGACCGGGAAGCGATACTTGTGCATTCGCATATATGCGGACGTTATCTGGCGCAATTCGGGGGTATCGTGGCATGTAATAACAACCTTCTGCCTGGCGATGATGAGCGAGAGCAACAGGAGCACCATCGCGATTTCGCCGACCGCGCCGTTACCCAACAAGAACATTGCGTGCTGTATGTGGAGAACGTCGGGCTTACGCTTCAGACAAGCGCGTAGGATGTCGATCCATGCGCTGATCCCCGGGCGCCATATCGTGAAGATATTTACGCTGCTTGGAGCGGGCTCCACCCCAATATCCTTCGTCCAAATCTCCACCTTCTGGCCGGTTTGCTGTAAGCGCTCTGCCAAGGCACGCGAATAGTAGGCGCTTCCGATCTCGGGAACGCCTACAAGAGGGATCGCCGTAACGAGCGCGATTCTCAAGGGCGCCCCAGTGGCACGCTGCCGGCTTCGCGCACGCGTTCGTAGGCCGCCTCGTATTGCGTGACGATTCGGTCCCAGGAAAAGCGATCGGGCGTCGAGCGAGCCCCGACACGCAATTGCCCGTTGAGGCCTGGGTCTGTCAAAAGGCGCGTGATCGCTTGAACGATGGACTCCAGTTCGCCGAACGGATATAACAGGCAGTTTTTCTGGTCCTGTGCGAAGTCGAGCATGCCTCCCACAGCCGCGACGACGCAGGCGCCCCCTCGACTCATCGCTTCTAGCGTCACGAGCGAAAACGACTCGGTTACGGAAGGTACGAGCACTGCAGCGGCGCGTTCGTACAACCACGCAAGTTGATCGCGCGGCACGCGCCCGACGAAAGAGATGTTGTCGGTTACGTCGAGCGACCGGGCGAGGTCGCGCAGCGACTTCTGGGCGCCGTTATCGCTTCCTGCCAGTAGTAGCCGTAGCGATGTTCCTCGGTCGCGCAAGCGCGCAACGACCTGTATTGCTTGGTCAAATCCCTTGAGTGGTTCGAGGCGCCCCACGCACAAGATATACGAACCGCGCGATGCTTCCGCAAGTAAACCCGGTAGGGGCTGCGCCGGAGCGAAATCCGTAAAGCCATTACCAATCACCTCAACGGGACGGTGCGCGACGGCTTCCGTTTCGCGTGCCAACAACGAAGATACCGCCGTTACTGCCGCGCTTTCGCGCAGGATGCGTCGGCCGATCGCCCGATCGTAAACCAAATACGCTTTCGAGAGGAGGCCACGTGCGAGCGGCGCGGTGTAGGGGAAGCCGTGCGTCGTAAAGATCGCAGTGCGCTTCCGAACCGCGCACAGAAAGAGCGCGTCGATGAAAGCCATTCCGTAGCCGTGAAGATTCACGACATCGCAGTCGCGTAAGAACCGCCGAGCTGCGGGAATGTACTGCGGCAACGGCGGCATATACGTGCGGAATTGCTCGGTGAAGTGTTTGAATTCTGGCACGCGCAAGACCGGGAACGGATACCGATCGTCAAGCGGGGCCGGTCCGCCCCAGGTAGACGAGGTGACCACTTTGACCAGATGTCCGCGTTTGGCTAGGCCCAGCGCCAGCCCTTCGAAGACTTCACCGCCGCCGCCGATGGTATCGGGCGGAAACTCCGGCACGATGAGACCGACGCGCATCGTTACGGCGTTCCAGTATGGCTTCATGAACATTGACAGATACAGCCTTTTAGCGGCCGTAAACAAAAGCCCCGCCGAACGTGTGGCGTTGTGGATGGGCCGGTGGCGGGCCGGGTCGGGCAGGTCAACCTGAGACACCCGTGAAACCGCGTAACCCTGGGTAAATCGTCGGCGCGCTTCGGTTTTTCTCGTTTCCGAACACTCCGATCGTGCTCGAGTGAACGGAGTTGGACTATGAAGATCTCGCAATTTGCCATTGGGGGCTTTTTCGGCTGTCTATTGGCGAGCGGGTGTTCCGGACTTTCGTCCGGCCCGCGCACCGCCGCACGGATGGCCATGCCCACGTCGATCTCGCCGGCATCGATCCATGCCGCACCGATGGCTCACACCGCCATTCTTCCGGCCAGCGTCATGAAC
>DATKGB010000237.1:0-6273 GCA_035544315.1 Verrucomicrobiia bacterium | reverse complement strand
TCACTTGGATCGGCGGGGGTGGCGCGGTCGGGGCCACGGTATTGGCGTCGATGATCGTCTGCTTGCCGCAAGCGGCAAGCGTAACGGCGAGCAGAGTGGCGCCTGCGAGGTGCCCCAGGGTGCGTAGCAATGGGTTCTCCTTGGAAACAGAGCCCTTCTACAGGCTCAAGGGTGACAACGACCTCACCTTATTGGCAGGCCGCCAGCGTATTCCCGTCGCCTGGGCCCAGGCTGGGTCTAAGGCCACTCCCCAAGCGAAGGGAAGAAGCCCGCAAGCGCGGACAGGTCGCTCGCAGCCCGGAATTGCCGGTAGGCCTCGTTCACGATGCTGACGCAGACGATTTTTGTCAACGTGGCTACCGGGGAAGACGTGACGATCCATTCGGTTGGAGTGTCTTCGCGGGCGCCTTTGCGATCGTTGGCTTGGTCCTTATCGTGCTGTTCGCGGCCAGCATGGTAATTGGAATCGCGACCAACCTCTTTAGAGTTCTGGTTGCTCTTCGCGTTCAAACCGGCGGGAGGTCGAAAAGGGCCCGCAGGACGTAACAAGCAGGCCCCGGCGGGCGTTGGGGTGGTAGAATGGCCCGAATGCAAAAAGTAGTCTCGGTCGTCGCCGTGTTGGCCGTCGCCCTTGCAGCAACGCCCGCCCCCGCCCCGACCGCGCACCCATCCGGGGTGAAAAAGAGCGCCGTTCATACGCGCGTTGCGGTAACGCCGCGCCCCGCGTTGTCGACCCTGAAGTACCCGATCATCGTGCGCGTCGTGAGCATGCCGTTCTGCTCGGCTTTGCGCAACAACATCGGCCCGGCGGTCGGCGCGCTGATTCAAAACGATGCGATCGTCGCACAGAGCCGGCCGATGTTTGAAGACTATCTCAAATACGAAGCTGACGGCGAAGGCAGCGTTGGTTTGCGCGACATGTCGCTCATGCGGATGGAGAATTTGGTAACGCCTCTGGTTAATAGCATCGCGACCGTCGACAAACTCCTCGACGACGCGCGGACGTTCCGCTACCCGCCGCATACCGCCGACGAAAAGCGCTTGCTCGAACTTCGCGATAAACTGCAAGCCGTCGAAGCGATGCACAAGGCGTCGCTCGATGTGATCAGCGGTTTCGTCGCTAGCGAACAGCTCGCGCAGCTGCAACTCGCGGGAAACGACCAGAATGCCGCCGTTACCGGCGGTGGCCCGACGACGAACAATCAAGTGCATCCTCCGACGCCCGCGCCGCTGTTTCGGCAAGACCCATCGGTCGTTCCCGGGTTACCGCAAAATCCGTATACCATCGACCCCTCGACGATTCCGGGGACCTCGCTGGGTGCCAGTCCGATCCGGCATGTCATCGAGGACCTGCAATGGACGCAACGTGAGGCCGGCCAGCACGAAGCCGTAGCTTCCAAGACCATCATTGACAGCGTCGCGTTGTGCGGACACGCTTCGCCGGCTGCCACCGCCGCGCCGTCGCCTGTGCCTTCTCGCACGCCCTAAGCGGGATCGTCTTCGCCGTAACCGCCGCCGCCCGGGGTTTGTATCTCGATCGTTTCGCCGGCCGCCCAGGCAAATGAAGTCTTTGCGGGCAGGCGCTCCACGCTTCCGTCGGCGCGCGTCAGGCGATGCTGCCCGCAAGCGCCCGCGCCGCCGCCGCCGGCTCCCGGGGGCGCGACCGTATGTCGGTCGGCCAGCAAGGTTGCGTGCGCGATGCCATCGGTGAGACGTAGCGCGCGTTTCAAGCCGTCGCCGCCGCGAAAGCGTCCGGGCCCACCGGTGCGCGACGCAAACTCGTAGCGCGTGATCTGCAGCGGGAAGTCGCGCTCGATGGCTTCGATCGGCGTATTGAGCGTATTGGTCATGTGACACTGAATGCCGTCGATGCCGTCGGCGTTCGGGCGAGCTCCCATCCCGCAGCCGTTGGTTTCGTAGAACGCCCACGAGGTGCCGTCGGCTCCAATGCCGCCGAGCATGACGTTGCTCATCGTGCCGCCGCTGCTTGCCGGAACCCGATCGGGCGCGGCTTGCGCGAGCGCTTGCAGGACGACGTCGGCGTTGCGCGTCGAGGTCTCGACATTGCCACCGCCAACGGGCGCGGGGCGACGCGGGTGGAGCAGCGTGCCGCTGGGGACGTCGACGAAAACCGGGCGGAAACACCCATCGTTCATCGGGATCGTGGGATCGGTCACCGCGCGTAAGGCGTAGTACACTCCTGAAAGCGTCACGCCGTACACGGCGTTGAGCGGATAATCCAGCTGCGCGTGGGTGCCGGCATAGTTGAAGCGACCTTCGCCATCGCGCAGCGTCAAACAGAGGTGGATGTCGATGGTCGGGTTGCCGTCGCGATCTTCCAGGGCGTCGTGTGCGGTGAACGAACCGTTTCCAAGCCCGCGCAACGCGGCGCGCATGCGGCGCTCGCTGCCGTCCAGGGAACGCTCGATTGCCGAGACCATCGCGTCGGCGCCATAGCGTTCGTAAAGTTCGATGAAGCGTCGTTCGCCCACGATGTTGCCGGCGATTTGCGCGCGCAGGTCGCCGGCACGAGCCTCGGGCGTGCGCGAATTGGCTTGGAACAGTTCGACGGTTTGCGCGACGATCGCATCGTCGCGCATGAGCGGCAGCGGCGGCACGACCAGTCCTTCACCGAACAGGTCCGCGGCGTCGACGGAAATCGAGCCCGGAACGCCGCCGCCGACGTCGGCATGATGCGCCTTGTTGGCCGCGTATCCGACCAGCGCATCGCGGAAGAAGATCGGACGAATGAGCGTGACGTCGTTGAGATGCGTACCCGAAAGGTAGGGATCGTTCACGACCCACATGTCGCCGCGGCGCGCCGCGCCGTAGACGCGCGAGACCTCCGCGAGAGTTCGACGAAGGCCCCATGGCAGCGATCCCAAGTGAACCGGAATATGCTCGGCTTGAGCGATCAGCCGGCCGCGCGCGTCGAACAGCGCGCACGAATGGTCCAGGCGCTCTTTGATGTTCGGAGAGTACGCCGCGTTGCGAACGGCGATCCCCATTTCCTCGCTCGCGTAGACCAGCGACGCCGCAACGATTTGCGCAACGATCGGATCGATCATTACTCTCGCCTCGTCAAGAGCAACTCATCGCCGGCGACGCTTGCGGTCCAACCGTGGGCGATGTAAGTGACGGCGTCGTATTGCTCGATCAGGGCCGGTCCCACGATAACGGCTTCGGTCGCGAGATGGTCGCGCGCGTAGACGCTCGTTACTTGCGGCATGCCGTCGATCCAGACGTCGCGCGCGCCGGTGGCCGGTCTCGATTCAGCAATTCGCGTACCGGGGCGACCGACCTGCGTTCCCAATGACGCGCTAGCGGTGATACGCGCGTTCACGATCTCGACGCGTTCGCCGCGCGCCGCATAACCGTAGCGTTTTTCGTGTGCGGCGTGGAACGTCTGCGCGAGTGTTCCGACGATCTCGCCGTCGATGGTCAATTCGAAGCTTTGCCCGCGGTATCGGGCGTCGACTTCTCGCAGCACCTCGATGGACTCGTCGCCGGTGCCCTGGTCGTGCAACTCGATTCGCGCGCGCCGTTCGAGCATCGCGAAAACCTCGGCCAGCGTCGCGGCGCCGACATCGTCGCAATCACGCAAGATCGCGTGAACTGCGGTCGCGCGCAAGTCGGCGGCGAGTAGTCCCTCTGCCGAAAATAGACCCGGTCGCGCCGGAACCACGATGCGCGCGATCGAGAGGTCGGTCGCCAGGGAACAGGCGTGCAACGGCCCGTTGCCGCCGAACGCGACCAGCGAAAAATCGCGCGGATCCAGGCCGCGCTCGACGGTGACCATGCGCAACACTCTGGCCATCTGCGCGTCGATCAACGCGAGGATGCCGGTGGCGGCGCCTTCGACCGACCGATCCAACTGCCGAGCCAGTGCGGCGATCGCCGCGCGCGATCGCTGCGCGTCGATCGGAAAGGTTCCGCCCAGCAGATGCGTTTGCGGCAAACGGCCGAGGACGACGTTGGCATCGGTTACCGTCGCGCGATCGGAACGGCCGTAGCACGCGGGTCCCGGATCGGCGCCGGCTGACAGCGGCCCGACGCGCAGCGCGCCGATGTCGTCGATCCACGCGATCGTGCCGCCGCCGGCGCTGATTTCGGCCAAGTCGACGAACGGAAACCGTACCGGGTAGCCGCTGCCCGTGACCGATCGACCGCTGTGGGTCGCACCGGCCGCTTCGAACTCGGCGGCAAATTGCACGCGCCCGTCGAGGATCGTCGCCGCTTTGGCCGTCGTACCGCCCATGTCGAACGACAGCACGTTTCTTGCGCCGATGCGCCGCGCCAGCGCTGCCGCCGCGATCGCGCCGCCGGCCGGCCCGCTTTCCAGCAACGCCGCCGGATGCGCGGCGGCCACGTCGCCGGTGGCCATGCCGCCGTTACTGCGCATCACGAACAGCGGTGCTGCGACTGCGCGCCGCGCGAGTTCCGCGCGCAGCTCATCGAGATACCGGCGCACGATCGGCAGCAGGACCGCGTCGACGACCGTCGTCGAGAAGCGTTCGTATTCGCGATATTCGGGATCGACGTCGGACGAGCGCGCGATCGGCAGGTCGGGGAATGCCGCGGTCAATGCGTCGGCGACGCGCCGTTCGTGAACGTCGTTGGCGTAGGAGTGTAAGAACCCAATGGCGATCGCTTCGGGCTGCTGCCGGCGTACCGCCTCGACCACGCGTGCGATCTCCGCGTCGTCCAAAGCTAACAGCACTTGTCCGCGATAGTCGAGTCGTTCGCGCACGCCGATCCTATCTTCGCGTGCGACCAGCGGTCGTGGCCGCTTCACGAACAAATCGTAGACGGCACTGCGATTCTGTCGGCCGATCTCGATGACGTCGCGAAACCCGTCGGTGGTCACTAGCACCACCCGCGGCAATTCGAGTTGCATTTGACCGAGCAGCGCGTTGGTCGCGATGGTGGTTGCGTGCGCGATGCGCTCGATTCGATCCCACGGGCTGCCGCTCTGCACGAGCGCGTCGAGCGCGTCGATGACCCCGCGTTCGGGGGCGCTGGGCGTCGTCGGAACCTTGAGGGCCGTGACGTTTCCATTCCCGTCGTCGGCGACGAGATCGGTGAACGTCCCTCCAACGTCGATCGCTACCCGCATCCCGGCATCTACGCGCGAACGAGCGGCGTGGCCTGCGCGTCACGGCTCAACCGGTTCTGCGGAGGCGACGAACCAACGACACGAACGCCCGGCTCGATGTTTCCAGTTGGTGTTGTCGTCGGGTTCGCTGGGAAGGGCGAACGTCGCGCATAATTCGTAGCGAAGGGCGCTTTTGCGATGATACTCGTAGAGTTTTCCCGTTACCGGATCGTGGATCGAGGCCTGACGCATAAGCCCCTGCTCGATCTCTGCAAGCCGTGCCGGCGCCGTTGCCGGGTTCGTGGAGGCCTGGTGTTCGTAGATAGCCTCGACGATCGCATTGAGATCGGAGACGCGGCGTTGGTCCAACGCGATCAGCCGCGCGTTGTCGGGAGAACCCAGCACGCCGAACGCCAGCACGATGCCAACGGCGACGATCGTGCAGGCGGCCACGGCGGCGATGCGTTGGATCACGATGCTTGGCTCTTGGGCGGATCGATGGTGGCTAGATAGTAGGTGAAGATGCCGCCGCCGATCACCAGCAAGACCAGCGAATCCAGGATGAACTGCGTCGTGAGTTGGCCGCGCAGAAACGCTTCGATGAACCAGATCGCATCGCTGCAGATCACCAGTACCGCCAACACCAACGCCAAATACGTCAGCCATTTGCGAACGCCCGAATTATACGAGTCGGGGCGAGTTTGTAGCGTGCGGCCGATGATCCGATGCACGAACGCGAAGATCGGAAACGTGACGATCACCGTCGCGACTTGCCACGAGATCTGATCGCGTAAAGACATTCCATAGTATCCCGCCCCAGCGGCGTCGGGGAACCGATGCGCGATCAGCGCGTAGAAGATTTGTCCCAGAGCGACGCTCCAGAAGCCTAGGGTGAGAAAGTTCAACAGGTAGTAAAAAGCGTCGCGCGCGTTTTCGGCCGAGCCGGCCCCGCGCGGCAGCGGTGCGTCCAAGACGCCGGCGTAATAGGCGGAGAAGGCGCGATAGACCCGCTGCTCGCCCCATCCGTTACGCCGTAAGAGCGTCACGATGAAGTCGTCGGCGACGCCGTGGGCTTTTGCCGAAGCGACGAATTGGGAGAGGTCCTCGGTGGGATTGGAAAGTTTGTTCATGGGAGCAGCATAGCGCGCCGGGTGGGGCCGCACATCCGTCCTTCCCCC
>DATKGB010000236.1:0-2805 GCA_035544315.1 Verrucomicrobiia bacterium | reverse complement strand
GGGGGGATCGGGCGCTAGATTGGGCGGAGGCGCGGGCGGCGCGGCGCCGACGCGGCGATAGAATCCCAACGGCGCGCCTCCGGGACCAAAGATAAACCCGCCGCGCATGAGCACCTTGGTGGGTGCGTCGGTGTTCGGAACGCTCTGCGCGTAGGTTCGACCGTCGGCCATCCGCACGGTGAAACGCACGCCGTCGCCGATCTCACAACCCGCTGCCAGGTCCGTGTCGGCGCACGGCAGCGTGAACGACTCGAAAACCGGGACCGTGCGCCGCTGCCAAGCATCTTGCGCGCGTCGAAAAATCTCGTCCGGAGCGGGCGCACCGGTTAACGCGGCCAGAGCGATAACGAGCACGGGCGTTAGCGTGCCGGACGTGAGATGCTTGCCAGTTCCGCGCCGATTCGTTCGACCAACGTGCGGTGGTCCTCGGGATCGTTGCCGGCCTGTCCGGTCACGATCGCCTCGACGCCGCGGACCGCGCGTTCGTAGGCGATGCGCGCGCGTCGCTCGCCAACGCGCGCGGCCAACGGACGCAGCACCCGTTCGCGCCACTTTGCGCGCGCCGGCAACTCGCCGCCCTTTCGGGCCATTTCCCAGAGGAATCCGCATTCGGTTGCCAGCGCGTTGAGTAGCGGTATGGCCGCACCGCGTGGGTCGTTGGCAAACAGCTCGTGCGCGATCGAAAACGCCTGCGCGGTCTTCCCTTCGACCAGCGCGGAGGCGTATTTGTACGCCTTGGGATCTTCGATCGAGAGACTCTCGCTCTCCAAATCTTTGAACGTGATCTTCTTGCCCATCAGCGCGAGTTTTTCCAAATCGTTGCGCACGGCCGCTAAATCCGCCTCGGCGCGCGCCAGCGCGTCGATGACGCGCCCGTCGGCAGTCGCGCCCAACGCGCTCAGCGTTTCGCCGATGAAGCGTTCGCGTACGTCTTCACCGGCCGTGGTATCGATCCGCAGCGCCGATCGTGCGGCCAGCACACCCAGCGGTTGCGGACGCTGCGATCGGGGACCGACGAGATCGAGAAGAATCAAGGTGTTGCCGTCGGGAACCCCTTGGGCGGCGTCCCACAACTCGCGCCGCGGCTCGGCACGCAAGACCTGCGCGTCGGAAACCACCACGACGCGGCGATCGGCTAAGAACGGCATCGCCTGCACCGCTTCGCGCAAGCGGGCTGAGTCGCCGACATCTTCGGGCCCAAAGCGCTGCAGATTCAACTCGCGCACGTCGGGCGGCAGCAAGCGGTCCAGAAGAATGTCCAGGGCGCGCTCGGCTAAAACGCGCTCGGTGCCTTCGACGATCACCAGCTTGCCGATCGCCGGTGCCTTGTCGACGAAGTCGTAAAACTTCACGACAGCGCCGGAACGGTTTGAAGATATGGCGGCCGGATGACTCCGCACTCGGTCACGAACGCGGTCACCAGTTCGCCAGGCGTTACGTCGAACGCGGGATTGTAAACCGTCGCACCCGGCGGCGCCGTTTGCGCGCCGCCCAAGGCGGTCACTTCTTCTGCCTTGCGCTCTTCGATTGGGATTTGGGTGCCGCCGTCGAGCGAGAAATCAAACGTCGTACGCGGTGCCGCAACGTAGAACGGGATCTTGTGATAAGCGGCCAGCACGGCCAAACCGTAGGTGCCGATCTTGTTGGCCGTATCGCCGTTGCGCGCGATCCGGTCGGCGCCGACGATGACCAGATCGATCCGTTTGCGAGCCATCGCGATGGCCGCCGCACCGTCGACTTGCAGCGTCGCCGCAACGCCGGCTTGGCGCAGCTCGAAATAGGTCAGTCGCGAGCCTTGGAGCAGCGGACGCGTCTCGTTGACGAACACGTGCGGATGCTTACCGGCGCGATGGGCGGCGATGATCACGCCCAGCGCCGTGCCGCCCCCGGCGGTGGCAATCGGTCCGGTGTTGCAATGCGTCAGGATGCGCGCGTCGTTGGGAATCAGTTCTTGACCGGCAGCCGCGATCGCAACGTCCATGGCGATCTGCTCGTCGTGGATCGCGCGCGCTTGGGCGAGCATGTCGTCCGACGCCAGCACCCGATCCACCGCCCACGCCAAGTTCACCGCGGTCGGGCGAGCGTCGCGCACGCGCCGCGCCGCCGTCGCGAATGCGGCATCATCGGCGATGGTTGCCCGCAGCAATGCGACGCCGTAAGCTCCGAACACGCCGATGCACGGCGCGCCGCGCACCGCTAACGTCACGATCGCCGCTTCGATCTGATCGACCGTGCAGGCGCGCTCGCGTCGCACTTCACCGGGCAATAACCGCTGGTCGAGATAGACGACGGCGTCGCCGCCCCAGGCAACCGGCGTTAGGTCGATCGTTTCAAGCACGTCTCATCCTTCGACATGCTCGAGGCGACACTTGTTACTAAGCCATCACCGGTGTAGGCATTCGGGCGACGTAACAGGCCCGGCAGTAGACCGGGCGATCGCCGCGCGGACGGAACGGTACGGTCGTGGACACGCCGCACTCCGCGCAGACCGCCTCGACGTTGGGGCGCTGGCCGTGGCCGCTCGCGTCACCTCCGTTGGAACGGCGGGCTTGGCGGCATTCGCGACACCGCTGCGGTTCGTTCACGAAGCCTTTTTCGGCGAAAAATTCTTGTTCGCGACGCGTGAAGACGAATGGCTTCGCGCAGTCTTTGCAGGCGAGGGTTTTGTCTTCCAAGGGTCGAGCCTCCACTCGTAGTTGGGACCCTTGGATTGCGACGGAAGTCGGACCAACCCCTTGCTTGTCTTAGCGCCGCGCCAGTCGCAATAAGGCCGCCGCGGCGAGCGCGGCTTGGTAGCCTTTGTCT
>DATKGB010000235.1:0-20786 GCA_035544315.1 Verrucomicrobiia bacterium | reverse complement strand
ACAAACTGCACGAAGAGATGGGCGAGCTGGCCCAGGCGCGGCGTGCCAAACAAGACGACGCCCACGTACGCGAGGAACTGGGCGACGTCTTCTTCACCCTGGTCAATCTTGCGCGCTCGCTCGGTATCGATGCCGAGGGCGCGATGCGCGAAGCTAACGAAAAATTCTACCGACGCTTCACGTTCATGGAACGCAGCGCCGCCGAGGGCGGCAAAGCCTTAGCCGATCTCACGCTTGACGAACTCGAGGAACTGTGGCAACGAGCGAAAACCCAAGCAGCCTGATTCGCCTGCGGATGAGCGCCCACGACGCGCATTACGGCGGTAATCTGGTCGACGGCGCCCGCATGCTCGCGCTGTTCGGCGACGTCGCCACCGAACTGCTGATCCGCCTAGACGGCGACGAGGGCCTGTTCGTTGCCTACGACAAGGTCGAGTTTCTCGCGCCGGTGTATGCCGGCGACTACATCGAAGCGTCCGGCACGATCGTTCACATCGGCAACACCTCGCGCCGGATAGAGTTCGAAGCGCGCAAAATCATCGCGGTTCGCCCCGACATCAACGCCAGCGCCGCCGACGCGTTGCCCGCTCCGGTTGTGGTGTGTCGAGCATCGGGCACGTGCGTGACGCCAAAAGAGAAGAAACGCTTGTAAGCGGTGTCGCGTGGTGGGCCCGCGTGGGCTACGGATGCGGGGACGCTCGTCGCGCCCATCCTTGGGCGCTCCTACTAACCTCTTTTTTGAAACGTTCAAAGGAATTCGCCCTCCGGGCTTTTTCAAAAAATCCGGATTCCCCGCATCCGTAGCCCACGCGGGCCCACCACGCGACACAACAACGACATACCGCAACGAATTAGACCAAGCGCTCGTGGGTGCGCTTTTTCCAGTACAGCGTGTAGTAGCGGTATTGGAGTAGGAGTACGACCACGTAGGAGATTGGGTAGCCCATCCAAACGCCGTTGAGGTGGTAGAACTGCATAAGGATGTAGGCGGCGGGAACTTCGATACAGACGATTGCGAAGATGCCGTTGATCGTCGGCCATAGCACGGTTCCGCTCGAGCGCATGACGCCGCTGATTACCGAACTGTTGCCGAACAGCAGATATGCCCACAACGTGATCATCAAGAGCGTATGAGCGATGGTCAGCGTGTTCGGGTCGGTGATGAACCAGCCCAGAATGAACCACGCGCACAAGTAGCACACCAAGATGATCGCTCCGCCGATGATATAGTTCAACGCGACCGCAGAGCGAATGACCGAATTCATCAAATCCTCACGCTTGGCGCCGATGCATTGCGCGCCGAAGATGGAGGCGGCGATGCCGATTGAGATCGCCGGGAACTGCACGTAGCCGATCACTTGGTTGACCGCGCCGTAGGCGGCGGTGGCGCTCGAGCCGTAGCGATTGACGAAATCGATGATGGCGATTTCGGCGATCGCGACCATCATGACTTGCAAGCCGGTCGGAACGCCGATCCGTACCACTTGCCACAGAATTTTCCAATCCACGAGCATGTCGCGGGCCGTCTCGCGATCGAACTTGAGCGGGTGATTCATGCGCGCGAGCGTCACCAGGAGCGCGGCGAACGCGACCGTCTGCGAGATCGACAATCCCGCAATCGGCGCGCCGAGGATGCCCAATTTGGGCAGGCCGAACCACCCGCCGATCAGCACGGGTGTCAACGCGATCGACAGAACCGTACTCACGATCAAGAAATAAAATGGCGTCGTCGAGTCACCGGTTCCGCGCAAAAACGTCGTGTAGGCAAGATACGGAAAAAAGATCGGACACGACAAAAAGACGACGCGCGCATAGCGGTCGGCGTCTGCCAGAATATCGTGCGGCGTTCCTAAGGCCGCCAGCAGCGCCGGCGAAAAAAAACTGCCGACGATCGCTACGACGATGCCTAGCGCGAACGTCGCGCCGGTAACCGTTCCGGCGATTTTTTTCACGCGATGTTCGTCGCGTGCACCAAAGGCCTGACCGATCAGAACCGTGCTGCCGCTCGCAATCCCGATCAAGAACGAGATCAGCAAAAAAACCACGGGAAATATCGACGACGCCGCAGCCAAGGCGTTGACGCCGATCATGCGACCGAGGAAGATGTTGCCAAAGGTGCCCGAGGCGGATTGTAAGAGGTTGCTCAGCATCAGCGGAACGAGGAAGATCAGCATGGTCTTCCACATCGGTTTGGATTGGTCGAAGACGTTGATGCCTGGGCGCCGGGCTTGGGTTTGGGCCATTCGCGCATTTTGCAGGGAACGCCGGGGCAGCCCTGCCCCGATGTCGTATGCACGGGAATGCGGCTCGACAAGTTCATGAAGGTAGCGCGGCTCTCGAAGCGCCGTTCGGAGGCGCACGAGGCACTCGAACACGGTCGCATCACTAAAGACGGGAAGGCGCTCAAACCGGCATACCTCGTCAAGCCCGGCGACGTCCTCGAGATTCACTACGCGACAAAATTCGTTACCGTCCGCGTGCTCGAGGTACCGTTGCGCGTCACGCCCGGCGTTAAGGCCGCCGACCTCTATGAAGTTGTGGGCAGCCGCAAAGATGACCCGAGCGATTGGATTTGACCTCGTCGCTTTCGGCCGATACCAAAGACGCATTGGCGCGCGAACTCCCCGACGCCCAGCATTGCCGCGTCGCGCTGCTCGCCGGCCTGGGCGTCTACGGCGTCAACCGCCGCGGTGCATTCGTTACCCATCGCAACGCCGTCGCGCGTCTGTTCCGCTCGCTCGTACGCGTTCGCGGCGACGCGGCACCGGCGATCGACGCACGCTCGCGCGCGCATCGCGCGCCCTCGTTTTCGATCGCGGCACCCGACATCGCCGATCCCATGGCGCGCCGGCCGACCGGTAAGTGCGATCGCCTGATCGAAGCCCGCGCGGCATTCTTGGCGTGCGGATCGTTGGCCGCCGGGACGCACGGTTATCACTTGGAGTTCGTCGTAGGCGATCTCCAACGCGCGGAACGGTTGGCGCTGATGCTGCGCACGGCCGGTCGAGAACCCAAACGCATGGAGCGAAAAGGCCGCATCGTGTTGTACTACAAAGACTTCGATGCGATCGCCGACGTGCTCGGATCGATCGGCGCATTTGCTGCGGTCTTGCACCTCGAAGACGTGCGCGCGCTGCGCGAGACCAAAAATCGCATCCACCGCTTGGTTAACACCGAGGCCGCGAATCTCGAACGAACGGCCGCCGCAGCCGCATCCCAACAACAGACGATTCACTTTCTGTCCAGCGCCTACGGCTTGCCCAACCTGTCGCGGCCCTTGCGCGAAATCGCCGAACTGCGCTTGGCGCATCCCGAGGAGTCGCTCGCCGAATTGGGACGGCGCTGCAATCCCGAAATCGGCAAGCCGACGGTCAACAGCCGCTTGGTCTCGCTGGCGAAATTGGAACGCAAACTGCGAGCGCGCCCGGCCGGGCAGGGCGGGCGGCGCCGCGTCCGGTAACACCCCCTCCTATGCGTATTGGAATCAACGGCTTCGGCCGTATCGGACGGAACTTCACCAAGGCGCTGCTAGCGCGCCATCCCGGCGTTGAAATCGCCGCGGTCAACGATCTTACCAGCGCTGCAGAATGCGCGCACCTCTTCAAATACGATTCGAACTACGGGACCTATGCGGGCGACGTTTCCGCCGACGGCGACACGGTCACGATCGACGGCCACCGGATCAAGGTTTTGGCCGAGCGCGATCCCGGCAAGTTGCCGTGGAAAAACTTAGGGATCGATGTCGTGATCGAATCGACCGGCCTGTTCACCGACGCATCCAAAGCGCGGGCGCACATCGACGGCGGCGGTGCGCGAAAAGTTATCATCTCGGCTCCGGCCAGGGGCGAAGATATCACGATCGTTCTGGGCGTCAACGACGACGCGTACGATCCGGCCAAGCATAACGTCATCTCCAACGCCTCGTGTACGACCAACTGTTTGGCGACGGCCGTCAAACCGATCGTCGAAGAGCTGGGTTGGGTCAAAGGCTTCATGACGACGATCCACTCGTACACCAACGATCAAAACATCCTCGATGCCCCACACAAGGATTTGCGCCGCGCTCGCAACGCCGGCACCAACATCATCCCAACGTCGACCGGCGCCGCTAAAGCGCTGTACCTAACCATTCCGGAAATCGAAGGCACGTTCGACGGTTTCGCCTTGCGCGTCCCCACGCCGACGGTCTCGATGATCTATCTCGTCGCGCAAGTCAAAAGGGAAACGACCAAAAAAGAACTCAACGCGATTTTGCGCCACGCGGCCGAGGGCCCGCTCAAGAACTACGTCAAATACACCGAGGAAGAACTCGTATCGAGCGATTACAAACTGTCGCCGTACTCCTCGATCGTCGACGGCTTGCTGTCCGGTGCCATCGGCGATCTGATTCAAATCGCGGCGTGGTACGACAACGAGTGGGGTTACTCGTGTCGTCTCGGCGATCTCACGGCCAAGGTACTCGAAACGATTCCAGGACGCGCTTAAGATTGCGCTGGGCCACGATCGATGACCTCGACGTAAGCGGGAAGCGAGTACTGGTGCGCGAGGATCTTAACGTTCCGATGAAGGGTTCGGCGATCGCCGATTACACGCGAATCGATGCGGCGATTCCGACCTTGAAGGCGTTAAGCGAGCGCGGCGCGCGCGTGATCGTTCTTTCGCACCTCGGACGTCCCGTTGGTAAGCGTAATCCGGCGTACTCGCTGCGGCCCGTTGCGGCGGCGTTGGGCGAGCGCCTCGCTAGGCCGGTCGCCTTTGCCGAGGACTGCGTCGGCGAGGTCGCGCGCGCGGCGGTCGATCGCTTGCGCGATGGCGACGTCGTGCTGCTCGAGAACGTTCGTTTTCATAGCGAGGAGGAAACTAACGATCCAACCTTCGCGCGCGAACTCGCCGCGCTGGGCGATCTATACGTCAACGACGCATTCGGGACGGCACATCGCGCGCACGCCAGCACCGAAGGCGTCGCGCATCTCCTTCCGAACGCGGCCGGTTTGCTGATGCAAGCGGAGTTGCGAGCGTTGGCTTCGTTGGTCGATCGCCCTGTTCAGCCGTACGTCTGCGTCATTGGCGGCGCTAAGGTCAAAGATAAGCTCGGCGTCTTTACCAATCTCATCGAACGCGTACGTGCGTTTTGCATCGGCGGCGGCATGGCCAATACGTTTCTGGCCGCGCAGGGATTGAACGTTGGGAAATCGCTGCGCGATGACGATCTCGAACCGGCCAAGCGCATCATCACCCTTGCCAAAGAACGCAGCGTCGCGCTCCACCTGCCGATCGACGCCGTGGTCGCGCCGGCGTTCGATGCCGACGATCGCGCGCAAGTGGTTGCAATCGCCGCGATCGGCGACGAGATGATCCTCGATATCGGACCGCAAACCGCGTGCGCCTACGCCGCGGAACTCGAACGCGCCAAGACGATCGTCTTCAACGGGCCGATGGGCGTCTACGAAAAAACTGCCTATCAAAACGGGACCAAAGTTGTCGGCGAAGCGATCGCCCGCGCGACGCGTGTCGGCGCCACCTCGGTGGTCGGTGGCGGCGACGCCGCGGCGGCCGCGCATATGCTCGGCTTTGCCGAAGCGATGACCCATGTCTCTACCGGCGGCGGCGCCACGCTGGAGTTTCTCGAAGGCAAAACGCTCCCGGGCGTGGCGGCATTGGAGACCCGATGATGCGCCGGTTGATTGTCGGCAATTGGAAGATGCACAAAACGGTCGCGCAGACCGCGGCGTTTGTCGATGCTTTCTTGGAAGAACTCCTCACGCTCCCCGATGGAATCGATCTGGCGATAGCGCCGCCGTTTACGGCACTGACGATTGCCGGCGAGCGGCTGCGCGGATCGGGCGTCGGCTTGGCGGCGCAGAATATGCATTGGGAACCAAGCGGCGCGTTTACCGGAGAGATCGCGGCGGCCATGCTCGCCGAACTCGGCGTCACCGCCGTAATCCTCGGTCACTCCGAACGGCGCCATTTGTTCGGTGAGAGCGACGACGCGGTCAACAAGAAGGTTCACGCCGCGCTGGCCAACGGCCTGACGCCGATCGTCTGCGTGGGCGAAACGCTCGAAGAACGCGATGCGGGCAACGCCGATGCGCGCGTAGGCGCGCAGACGCGCGCTGCGCTTGCCGGCGTGCAGACTCGCGATCTGACCAAGGTCGTCCTCGCCTACGAACCGGTGTGGGCGATCGGCACCGGACGGAACTGCGGCGTCGACCAAGCCGACGCGACGATGGGTGCGATTCGCTCCAGCGTTGCTGGGCTGGAGACGGTCCGCATCCTCTACGGCGGCAGCGTCAAAGTTGAGAACGTCGCCTCGTACGCGCACGCGCCCAACGTCAACGGTGCGTTGGTCGGAGGCGCATCGCTGGATCCGGCCGGCTTCGCGGCGTTGATCCGCGCGGCGGATTCTCAAGGGACGAAAGCGTGAAGCACCGGCCGGTCGTGTTGACCGTGCTGGACGGCTGGGGATGTCGTGACGCGCTCCACGGCAATGCCATCGCCGCGGCCAAAACGCCGCACTGGCTGGGCTTTTTTCAACGCTATCCTTGGACGATGCTCGAAGCGTCGGGCGAGGCCGTCGGGCTGCCCAAAGGCATCATGGGCAATAGCGAAGTCGGGCACATGAATCTGGGCAGTGGTCGGCTGGTGGAACAAGGCGTCACCATCATCGACAAAGACATCGCCGCCGGCGACCTACCCAAAAACAAAACGCTCTTACGAGCGCTCGCCCACGTCGAGCGCACCGGCGGAACCTTGCACTTTATGGGCTTGCTCTCCGACGGAAAGGTCCATTCGTCGATCGAGCACCTGCTCGCGATGATCGACGTGACGCGAGCGCACGGCGTCGCACTGGCGGTGCATGCGTTTCTGGACGGCCGCGACACCCCACCGTATTCGGCCGAACGCTACGTCGTGCAGTTAGAAGAACACCTCGCGCAAATCGGGAGTTCGGGCTCGGTCGCCAGCGTCTGCGGGCGCTTCTACGCAATGGATCGCGATCATCGCTGGGAACGCACGCAGATCGCCTACGAGATGCTCGCGTATGCGAAAGCCGATCGCCGCGCGAGCGACGCGCTCGCAGCCGTTCGCGCCGGATACGCGCGCGGTGAGAGCGACGAGTTCGTGCTCCCCACCATCGTCGGGCAAGAACGTCCGATTCAAGATGGCGATGCCTGCGTTTTCTTCAACTTCAGGCCGGACCGCGCGCGGCAGATGACGACGGCGTTCGACGCCGGAATCGAACCGTATGCCGCGCACGCGTTCGATGCGTTTGCCGTTAAGCCGTACGGCGATCTAATGTTCGCAACGATGACGCGCTACGACGAGACGTTCCCCAATCCGGTGCTGTTCGGACCGCGTCCGCAGTTCGATACATTCGGCGAGATCGTCGCCGGCGCGGGCCTGACCCAACTGCGCTTGGCGGAAACCGAAAAATACGCGCACGTCACCTATTTCTTTAACGGCGGCCGCGAGGACGTGTTCGCGGGCGAAGATCGCACGCTCGTTCCGTCGGACCGCTCGGTGGAAACCTACGATCTCGCGCCGGCGATGCGGGCAAACGAGATTACCGACGCAGCGATCGCAGCGATCTCGTCGGGCCGTTACGACGCGATCGTGATGAACTACGCGAATGCCGATATGGTCGGCCACACCGGCAAGTGGGGACCGACGATCCAAAGCGTCGAAATCCTCGACGCGTGCGTGGCGCGTCTGGCCGCGGCGGTACTGACCGCGGGCGGATTGCTGGCGATCACCGCAGACCACGGAAACGCCGAAGAAAAAATCGACCCGGACGGAAACCCGCTGACGGCGCATACGACCAACCCGGTACCGTTGTTGCTGATATCCAACGATCTGCAGGGAACGCTCGCGCCGCACGGCAAGTTGGGCGACGTTGCCCCGACGCTGCTCGAGATCATGGGATTGCCGATTCCCGAGCGTATGACCGGCCGCAATCTGTACGTTCCCTAGACTTGACGAGGTTGTGATGTTCAATCGACGTACCCCTAACCAGAAGATCCTGGCGCACGACGCGAAGCTGCTGGAGGAAACCGCCGGCGGCCCGATCGACGTCGCGATCGTACTGGGCAGCGGTCTTTCGAGCGCGCTGTCGCAACTCGCCGCGTTTACATCGATCCCGTACGATCGCCTTCTCGGCATGCCGACCGCGACGCTTTCCGGACACGCCGGCGAAGCGCTCGTCGGCACCGTCGGCGGCAAACGCGTGGTCGCGTTCGCGGGCCGCGTCCATATGTATCAAGGTTTCTCGGCTTCGCAGGTGACGGTCAACGTTCGACTCGCTCGCGCGTCGGGCGCCAAAACGATGATCCTCACCAACGCGGCCGGCGCCCTCAACCCTGCATTTACCTCCGGTCAATTGATGCTGATCGAAGATCACATCAACCTCACGGGCACCAATCCGCTAGTCGGTGCCGCGCTCGATAACCCGTTCGTCGACATGGCACGCTGCTACAGCCCGCGTCTGCGCCAACTCGCACGCCAAATCGCCGGCGACGACGAGTCGGTGGTCGAAGGCGTCTACCTCGCGCTTCTGGGGCCAAGTTACGAAACCGCGGCCGAAGGGCGCTATCTGCGCGGCACCGGTGCCGATGCGGTCGGCATGTCGACCGTGCTCGAAACGATTCTCGCCCGCAGCTACGGCATGGAGGTCTTGGGCATCAGCCTGATCACCAACACCGTCGGCGCCGACGAGACCACACACGCCGAAGTGACTGCGGTGGCCGCGAGCGCCGCCCCGCGCTTAGCTAAAATCGTAGCCGGCGTTTTGAAAATGATGTAGCGCTAGCGCGCTAAGAGCTTCATCGCCGCTTCACGGAACTCCGTACTCTGCAAGCGGGCCGCGAACACTTCGGCTTCGCGACGCATCGTCTCGGAAACCATACCGTCGAGCGGCGCGTGCAAGAGTTTCTTGGCCGCGCGCAACGCGCCATTCGGAAGCGCCGCCAAGGTCGTCGCGACGTCGGTAACGCTTTGCTCGAGATCGGCGTCGGCGACGACCTTAGCCGCTATTCCCATCTCGACGGCCATCGCCGCATCGAACTTCTCACCGGTCATCAGATACCACGACGCGCGCGCCGTCCCGGCGACGATCGGTAATAACAGGCTAGCCGCACCTTCGGGCACCAGTCCGAGTTTGACGAACGGCAATGCAAAGGATGCCGATTCGCTTGCGAGCACGGCGTCGCAGTGCAAGAGCATCGTCGTGCCGATGCCGATCGAAACCCCGCGCACGCCGGCCACGACCGGCTTGGAAAACGAACGCAAGGCTCGCAAGAACCGCAGCGGCGGCGCGTTTTCGAAGTCGGCCGGCAGCGTCAAGAAGTCGCGCAGATCGTTTCCGGCGGTAAAATCGTTGCCCCCGCAAAACACGACGACTCGGACGGCATCGTCGGCATCGTAGCGCTGCAGCGCGGCCACCAGTTCGTCGTACATCGCCGCCGTCAGCGCGTTTTTCTTCTCGGGTCGCGTCAGGCGAATCGTCGCCACGCCGCCGTTCACCCCAAGGGATACCTGTTCGCTCATACCGGCCGCTTCGAGCCGGCGAAGGTTTTGGCCCGCACCGAGCCTAGGCACGGACTCAAGGCGCCAGGTCGTCACTCTCAAAAAGCACGTCGTAGCAAAGTTGGCTGGTATCGGCAACGCGGACGCCGGCCGTCGGGATGTGCGGCCGAAGTTTTCCGTCGTGCATGAGGTGACGCACCGAGACGCCGTGTAAGAGCGACGCGGCATCGGATATCAGTCGTCGATGACAACGCCACCAAACGGTCTCCGAGCAGAGTATCGCAACGCGCGCCGCCGTCGCGCGCGCAAGTAAGTCGTTCAAGGCGACTGAAAACGCGCCCGTTTCCATGTAGTCGGCGTAGGCACGAAATGAAGGATGCCGCAGCGCGACGTTGCGACTGTTAGGATCGACCTTGCGAAAGCCTCCGAGGGCCGGCCGCCAAACATAGGCGCTACCGGTTTGCGCGGGCACCCAGCGTTCCATCTCCTCACGCCAAAATTGCGGATGTCGGCGGCTCTTGGGAACCGTACGGATGTCAACGATTGATTCGATCGCCGCCTTGCGGATGAGATCGCTCAAGGCGTCCGCAGTCGCCGTCCCGTGACCCAGCGTGAAAAGTTCGGACGCCGCGATACCCTCACTTGCACCGATCACATCATGCGGCTCATGTTAGCGGATTGTATCGCCCATATATCGGGGGTTCGCCGTGCAGGCGCAAATAGTACAACTGCATTGGAACCAAATTCGCCCACTTAGAGTAGCCATAGCGGTAGTTCTATTCCATAACGGTAGCCTAAACAAACGCTCTGGAGGTTTGGTTTTAATTCTTAAGGCGCAAATAGAAGCTACGTCGGGCGGGGCCGACGGAGATTTGGACCGTCCGACCATGGGTGGGCCCGGTGCCCGGTATTTAGAAGACTTCCGCTCAACCTCGTACCGTCAGGGCCGCGTGAATGCGCCGGCCGCTGACTTAGCCCTCCAACAAACAAGCCGGAGTTCACCTCGAAGTAAGCCACGATCCGACCGTCATCGCGAAGGCAGGCTGCCTTAGGGTAGCCTAGAATGGCTCGGCGTATGAGCTGTTATCGCACATTATTAGTGGCCATACTGCTTACCGCGATCGCGGGCTGCGGATCGGGAGCCAGGTCATCTTCGCCGAGGTCAACTTCGCCGAGGTCATCTTCGCCGAGTTCGGCGATTGCGAACGGGCGTTCGATCTTCCAAACAGGCAAAGATGCAAACGGCCTGCAAATCTCCGCGTCACCTCCGGCTCTCATGCAAAGTTGCGCCATATGCCATCTGGCCAACGGAGCAGGCGGGAAGCGCCTTCAAGGTGGAGTCATCAGCGCGGACTTGCGTTACAAAGCGCTCGTGAGCAGCCAAAAATATCCTTATACGCTGGCACTCTTAGAACGCGCAATTTCGACGGGAATCGACGACGATGGACAAGCCCTTAATCCAGTCATGCCTCGTTGGAAATTGTCGAAGCAAGATCTCCACGATGTTGCCAACTACGTCTTGACGCAATTGAAATGATCGCAGGCCAGAGTTTCAGCGACACCATCCTCTTCTGGAGACGGACCTAGGCCAAATCGCCCAACTTTGCGAAGCAAGCGGATCATGAAGCGCGTCCGGCCTCTAACTTGTAACTGCCGCTCGGGTCTATGGCGATGCGTTTGCCGGCCACAAATGCGCTGCGAATGCGGTGATCCCAAAATGTCAGCACGCCGATGACGACGGGTTTGAACCGTGCAATCAGGTCGCGGGCGCGTTGCGAAACCGCGATGGCGTCCTTGGCCCACGGCGGCAGGTCGCGCGGCAGCGGCGGAATCTCGATGTCTGCGTCCGGCAGTACCGCCGCGAGCGGCTGCGCTGCCAGCGGAATCAGGGTCGCGGCTAGCGCACGCCCCCGATCGATGTCAATCCCGCGCGGCACGAACGACCTTCCGAAGCCTTGCCAGCGCCGACCGGTGCAACTGCGACGCGCGCTGCGAGGAGATCGTGAAATTCCGCCCGATCTCGCGCAACGATCGTTCGCGAAAATAGTGCTGCGTCACCACGTCGCGTTGCCGTTGCGGCAGGGTCGCGATCGCAGCTTGCAGTTCGTCGGACACGAGCCGCGCTTCGGCCACCAACGCCGGGTCCGCATGCGTTTCCATCGGCACGTCGTGCCCCAGCGGCAACGGACGATCGAGCGATAGCGGCAGTGCAATATGCACTTGCAATCGAGCGGCCGCGAAGTGCGGGCGCAACGTGTCGACTTCGGCCGCGGCCGGCAGAGCGCCGCGCGCAACCGCCAGATCGTAGCGGAGATTCTCGCCGTCGCGCACTTCACGTCGAGCGCGCTCGGAGACCGGGTCCATGCGGCGAATACCGTTGAGGATCTTTCCTAAGATCAATCGCCCCGCATAGTGGGCCAGGGTGGTACCGAACGAAGGATCGTAGGCGTCGACGGCACGAATCAGCCCGACGCTTCCGTCACCGATCATGTCGTCCAGATCGACGCTGGGGACCAAGCGCGAAATGCGTTTGGCGATGCGTCGGACGATCGGCATCAGCGCGCGAATCGTCCGTTCCCGTTCGTTCATCGCCGCGTTCGGAGCAGGTGGGTAAGCATGCTCTCGAAAGCCGCCGATCCGACCGGGCCAAGGCTCTGTTCGAACGGCGCAAACATCGGTGCGAGCACCATCGCTTCGAACGCGCCCCTAATTTTCGGATCGATGCTATCCACGGGTCAGGTTATCCGCAATTCGCATCATCTCGTCGGCAGCCTGGACGCCTTTTGCGTTGGCCTCGTACGCGCGCTGAGCCGAGAGAATCTGCACCATCGCTTCAACGATCGAAACGTTCGAGCGCTCGAGCATTCCGAATTTGACCGACGGTCCGTCGGTCGCGCCGGGTACGACCAGGCGCATCGCACCACAGGCCGGAGTCGCGCGAAAAATCGTGCCGCCGGCGTGCTGGAGCCCATCGGGCGCGGCGAACTCCGCCAACGACAAGTGCCCGACGGTTTGCCGACCGCGCGGCGTTGCCGCAACTACGCTTCCGCGTTCGTCGACGTCCACCGAGAGCGCGTCCGGCGGAATGCGCACACCCGTCAGTTGCCACCCTTGCGCGTTGCGCAGCGATCCGTCGGCGGCCCGCGCGAACCCGCCGTCGCGCGAATACGCGCGACGCCCATGGCCATCGTCGAGAACGAAGAACCCGGGTCCGTCGATGGCGACATCAAACGCGCCGCCGCTCTTTTCGAGTTTGCCTTGCGCGAAAATCGTGCGCGCGCCCAGCGGCTGCGTCCCTAGTCCGGTTTCGCCCGGCGCCGCGATCTCCGTAAATGCCATGGTCGCGCCTTTGAAGCCGGCGACGTCGGCGTTAGCGAGGTTATCCGAGATCGTATCTAAATTCATCTGCTGTGCGGCCATCCCGCTGGCCGACGCGTAGAGGGCTCGATTCATCTGCTCCTCATTTCAACCGGGCGACATCGTCGGCGGATTTCTGGCGGGTGCCGTCGATCGCAGCAACAATTTTCTCGGCGCCTTCGTAGGAGCGTTGCGCGGTCAGCACGTCGATCATTTCGGAGATTTGGTCGACCGACGAGGTTTCGAGCGCCCCGCTTTCCAGCGTAGAACCGGCCGGTAGACCCACCTGGCGCGCCTGAATGCTCCGATCGCCGCGTACCACGATCGGGCGCCCATGTGCGTCGAGCAGAAGTCGGTCGGCGCCGTCTCGCAAATGGCCGTCCCGATCGCGCGAAAAGGCGCCGGCACGCGTGTGTTCCACGCGACCACGCGCGTCGCGAACCCGAAACGATCCATCGCCCACGATTGCCAGATCGTCGGGACGCCCAGTTCGACGCAACGCGCCGTGCGTCGGCGAGGCAACCGCGGTAACGCGCACCCCGAGCGCGGTCAGAAAGCCGCGCGCGTCGTGCCGTGAGAATCCGTCGGTGGAGACGTTCGCCAGATTTTCCGTCGCTATGTCCAGACGCGATCGCGCCGCTTCCATGGCGCTAGCCGCCCATGCAATACCATCCATACCTGCATGGTAGGCGCGGCGTGTGAGCGAAGCGTGGCCGTACGATGAACGTCTTGAGAATAACGACGGTCGTGATGACGACCTTGCTGCTGACCGCCTGCGCCGCGCCCGAAGATCCGAGCCAGGCGCGTACCGACCGTGAGGTGGCCGCGTTGGGGCCGCTGCAAAGCAACTCCGAAGGCGTCATCACGGGACTCGATGTCAACAACGACACGACCCTGGTCGTGTCCATCGACTTAGAGCAGTGGTCGTCGGTCGACGAACAGGACGTCGCCGGGTTTCAAGCCCAAGCGCTCGTACGGTGGAAGTCCACTTGGTCTCACGAACATCCCGGACACCACGCACTGCTCCGCGTCGTCTTTGCCGACTATCACGGCCGCTCGGTCTTCACCGAGAGCGTCAAAACCTAAGCTACAAGCGCGCCAGCACGCGTTGGGCAAACGCGTCGGTCGACAGCGACGGCACGCCGGCGGCAACAAGTTCGGCCGTGCGCGCACCGTTTGCATAGGCGTCTTGCACCGCGCGCTCGACGCGCGAGGCATTGGCTTCGTCGCCCAAGCTCGAACGCAGCAGCATCGCCGCGGAAAGGATCGAGGCGGTCGGGTTGGCGATGCCTTTGCCAGCGATATCGGGCGCGCTGCCGCTGATGGGTTCGTACAAACCGAATTGGCCGCCGCCCTCGACCGTGCGCGTGCCTAACGACGCGCTGGGCAGCGTGCCGACCGAGCCCGTCAGAATCGCAGCTTCGTCGGAAAGGATGTCGCCGAACATATTCTCGGTCAGGATGATGTCGAAATCCGCCGGCCGGCGCACCAGCTGCATCGCCGCGTTATCGACGAGCAGATGATCGAGCCCGACGTCGGGATACTCTTGCGCGATGCGCTCGACGACGCGTCGCCACAAGCGCGACGTTTCCAAAATATTTTGCTTGTCGACCGACGTGACGCGTTTGCGGCGCCCGCGTGCCAGGTCGAACGCGACGCGAGCGATGCGCTCGATCTCGGGCGCGCGATAGTACATCGTGTCGACTGCCGCCTCGACGCCGTCGTCGATGCGTTGCTCCTTAGGTAGGCCGAAGTAGAGGCCGCCGGTCAGTTCGCGCACCACGATCAAATCCAAACCGCGCACCAATTCGGGTTTGAGCGACGACGCGTCTTCCAGCCCGTCGAAGACCCGAACCGGCCGAATGTTAGCGTAGAGTTCGTAGTCGCGACGCAGCAGCAGCAGCGCGTACTCCGGGCGCTCGGGCAACGGCTTGCCGTCGTATTGCGGCAACCCCACCGCGCCGAACAGCACCCCGACGCTGCGATCGCACAGCGCCCGGGTTGCGTCGGGGAGCGCCGGCAAGCCGGCGGCCATCGCCGCGCCGCCGACGAGCGCTTCGACCAACTCGATGTCGGATCGAACCGCGCGCAGCACTGCGGCTCCGACGCGCGTGACCTCGGGCCCGATGCCGTCACCGGGCAATAGCGCGACGGTCGCAGTCACGGCGCTAGTAAACGGTGATACGCTCGGCGTCGCCGTCGGGCGGGGGCGACGCATCCTGGGAAACTTCGAGCGGCAGCGTATCGGGAGTGGCGATCAGCGTTTGCTGCTGCGGTCGCGAAGTGTCGTATGGTCCGCCTTGGGGAGTGCGCTCCAGCAAGGCCATGTGCGTCATCAGGAGCGATCGGATTTCGCTCTTGGCTTTTTCGCTTTCCTCAAGCGTACGCTGATGTTCGCGGCGAGCCTCGGCGATCGCGTCGTTGTAGTGCACGACTTCCTTGTCGGCGGCGACGCGAGCTTGCAGGCGGATCAAATCGGCTTCCTTATGCGCGGACGCCTTGACTTCGTCGGCCGTACGCTGCGCGAGGACCAGCGTATTCTGGAGCGACTCTTCCATCGCTTTGAAATGACTGATCCGCTCTTTGAGGTCGGCGATCTCAGCCTCCAGCGCGGCATGTTTGTGCGCGTCGTCTTCGAGCACTTCGATCACTTCATCGAGAAATTGATCGACGTCGGCGGGGTCGTAACCCTGGAGTTTACGCTTGAACGTCTTGTGCTGAATGTCGACCGGGCTGATCTTTTGCATGCTTATCCTCTATTTGACATGAAATCGAGCGTTCCGTCGGCCATCATCGCGTCGCGCAAACCGGCGGCGTTGATCTGCACGCCGGCCGGCACGACCAAGTAGATCCCTTCGGCCAACTTTTGAATCTTGCCGTCGAGCGTGTAGGCGACCCCCGAGGTAAAGTCGACCACTCGTTGCAGCAACGAGCGATCCGCATTTTGCAAGTTCACGATGACGACTTGACGCGAACGAAGCGCGTCGGCAATTTCAACGACGTCGCCGAACGAGCGCGGCGCGTAGACGCTTACTTCGGTTCCGGGACGGCGCGACGCGTTGGATAGCGGAACGACCCGCGCGTTGCTCGCGCGTTCGTCGCCGTACACGTCGTCTTCTTCATCGTCGCGGATCGAGAAAAACGATCCAATTTTGTTAAACATACTCACGGAGATCTCTCTCCTTCTTGACGAGGGCCGAACCCGTCAGACCGATCGCGGCCCGAAGAGCGCCGTCCCGAGGCGCAGCATCGTCGAGCCCGCGCGCACTGCCTCGCGCCAATCGCCCGACATACCGATCGACAGCGTACTTCCACCAATGGTCCCCAACGTCTTGGCGGCTAGGTCGAAAGACCTCACAATCTCATCGCGCTCCTGAGTGACCGGCCCGATGGCCATGACCCCTTCCAGGGCCAGGCCGTCCATCCCGCGGATCGCTTCGGCCAGCCGCCGGGCGTCATGCGGCAGGCAACCGTAGCGGTCGCTCGGCGAGATGTTGAGTTGAAGCAAGACCGGCAGGCGTTTGCCCAGGGCCCGGGCCGCGCGCGAAAGCGCGGCGGCCGCATCGAGCCGGTCGACGCTTTGGACGACGTCGAAGGCCCGCGCGATCCCTTTGGCCTTGTTGGTTTGAATGTGTCCGAGGTAGTGCTTGCGCAACGGCAGGTCGGCGAGCGCCGCGAACTTCGCCTGCGCTTCCTGAAGATAGTTTTCGCCGATGGCCGTGACGCCCGCAGCGGCAGCCTGGACGATCGCGTCGGCGGATTGACGCTTGCTGACCGCGACGATCTCGATTGCGTCGCTCCGCCCACACGCGCGAGCGTGCGCATGCACGTCTGCAACGAGTTGCGCGTAGCGCCGTTCGATCACGCGGCGGTTTTGTCGGTGCGACGGCCGCGTTTGGCGCAATACCAGATTCCGTAGGCGCCGATCGCGATCATCGGGAGCGCGTAGAGCTGGCCGCCGGTAACTCCGAAGAACGTGAAGTCGGCTTGCCGGAAAAACTCCGCGATCGAGCGGGTGATGCCATAGATCGCAAACCACGTCCACGCGACGACGCCGTCGGCCGGCTTGCGCTTGTACAGGTACAGCAAAATCGGCAGCGTGAGAATGTCGAGAATCGCTTCGTAAATCTGCACGGGATGACGATAGCCAGTGCCCCACGTGCCTTGATCTTTCGGGACTATACACCACGGATGATCCGGGTTACAGACGTTGCCCCACAGTTCGTCGTTGATAAAATTGACGCAGCGCGTCAGCGTAATGCCGATCGGCAGCATCATCACGATCTCGTCGCCCAATACCATGTATCTCAGGTTGCGATGCTTGCGCAGGAACAGCGCGATTGCGATCAGGACGCCGACCGCGCCGCCGTGGAAGGCCATGCCGCCTTGCCAGACCGCGATGAAATTGAGCGGCGCCGATGTGTAATACGAGAGGTCGTGCTTGCTAACGATGTCGTTGAAGACGAAAAAGAGCCGGCCGCCGACCATCACCCCGATCAGCGCGTAAAACAAAAAGTCCTGAATTTGTTCGGAGGTGAGGCCCAGACGCTTGCGGCCGGCCGGGCGCGCCATCCATAGCCCCACGGCGATGAAGCCGATCAGGTAGGAAATACCATACCAATGGATCCCGATCGGACCCAGGTGGATCGCAATCGGGTCGACATTTGTCGGGTAGGTAAACCAATGTTGCATGGTCGGTCGTCGTCCTCGTCTAACCTAACGCGTCGTGGCCACGACGCATCTATCGGTCGGTATCGCGTTTCTGGCGGGCCTGGTTTCCTTCGTCTCGCCGTGCGTCCTCCCGCTGGTACCGGCTTATCTCTCGTTCCTGACCGGATCGAGCCTTGAGGATCTCAAGAGCGACACCACCGCCGCGACGCGCGCGCGGGCTGTTTTCCATTCATTGGCCTTTATCGCCGGTTTTACCGTTGTTTTCGTCGTGCTGGGGGTTTCGGCCAGCGCGCTGGGCGGGGCGCTCGCGACGCATCGAGTGCTCATCGCGCAAATCGGCGGGACGATCGTGATTTTCCTGGGCCTGCAGATGATGGGCATGATTCGCATCCCGTTCCTGATGATGGATATGCGCGTCCACAAGCAACACCAGACCCGTTCGTACTGGACGTCGGGAATTGTCGGCGTCGCGTTCGCCGCCGGCTGGTCGCCGTGCATCGGGCCGATCCTCGCCGCGATTCTGGCAATGGCATCGCAACAGCATACCGGGATGGCGGCGCTGCTCCTGGTCGCTTATTCGCTCGGGTTGGCGGTGCCGTTCTTCATCACGGCCTTGGCGATCGGCGCGGTGCTGCCGTTGCTCGATAGAATCAAACGTTTTCTTCCGGCCATCGAATTCGTCGCCGGGCTGTTCTTGGTCGTGGTCGGCTACGTGCTGATCACGGACTCATTCCTCAACGTCGCAGGATGGTTCTATCAATTTGTTCCGCAACCAAAAATCTGACACGCTAGCGATCGCGCTCGTCGCGGCGATCGTCATCGCGCTGGATCAGTACAGCAAGAACCTCATCCAAAAACTTGCCGAGAACGGTGGCGGCTACTACGTGCACCTAGTCGTGCCGCGTCTATTACGTTGGACGTACGACCAAAACACGCACGGCGCGTTCGGCTTGTTCGGAAGCAACGGGGTGATGCTCGTTGCGATGGCCGTGGTGGTCCTGGTGATCTTCTGGATGGGATTCCGCGACGCAGCGCACAAGTCGCGCCTGGTACGCATCGCCTTCGGGATGATCGTCGGCGGCGCGATCGGGAACATCATCGATCGCGTACACCTGCACTACGTCGTCGACTTCATCGACCTCTACCGCATCTGGCCCAACATCTTTAACGTTGCCGACGCCTGCATCACTATCGGCGTCGTTCTTTTGATTCTGTCAAGCCTTGTCACACGTCGTCGGCGCTGACGAGGCCGGCAAGCGCGCCGACGTGACCGTCGCGCGCTTGAGCGGTTCCTCGCGATCGTTAGTGGCCGATGCGATCAAACGCGGCGGCGTCACCGTCAACGACGAAGTCGCTAAGGCCAGTCGTTTGCTCGAAGCTGGGGACCGGATCGAATATACGATCGTCCCGCGATCGCGCCTGACCGCACAAGCCGAACCTATCGATATCCCGATCGTGTATGAAGACGACGATTTGATCGTGGTCGACAAACCCGCCGGGATGGTATCCCATCCGGCCCACGGCTCGACCAGCGGCACGCTGGTCAACGCCTTGCTCGCGCACACCGGAGCGCTTCCCGGCGAAGAGTTGCGCGCGGGACTGGTGCACCGGCTCGACCGCGACACGTCCGGTTTGCTGGTCGTGGCCAAGAACGATGCGACCCTCTCGGCGCTGGGCATCGCGATGAAAGCGCGCGCGATCAAGCGCGAATACCTGGGCCTCGTCTTGGGAATTCCCGATCACGCTCGCGGAACGCTCGACGGGCCGATCGGGCGCGACCCGCACAATCGCTTGAAGTACGCCGTCGTCGGCAACGGCAAGCCGGCGATCACGCACTACGAAATCCGCGAAACGTTTCCCAAGAACGCCGAGCTGATCTTCCGCTTGGAGACCGGGCGCACGCATCAGATCCGCGTCCATCTGGCCTCGCTCGGCCATCCGATTCTCAACGATTCCATTTACGGCCTGGGTGAAGCGCGCTTCGACATGCCCGGGCAAGCGCTGCACGCCTGGCGGCTGTCGTTCGAACATCCAACGACACACGACGATATGGTTTTCGAAGTCGACCCGCCGCCCGAGTACGCCGCTGCCCGCGAGTTGCTGCGAAAACAAGCGTGAACTTCGACCTGCTCGCAACCGACGGCTCGGCTCGCCGCGGACGGCTGAGCCTAACGCACGGCATCGTCGAAACCCCGACGTTTATGCCGGTCGGCACGGCCGCAACCGTGAAGGGTCTGACGCCCGTCGAACTGCTCGAGGCACACAGCCAAATCGTCTTGGCGAATACCTATCACCTGTGGCTGCGCCCCGGGCGCGACGTGCTCGTGCAAGCCGGCGGTTTGCATCAATTCATGCAGTGGCACGGCCCGATCCTGACCGACTCGGGCGGCTTTCAAATCTTCAGCCTGCAAGAGCGGCGCAAACTCGACGACGACGGCGTGACCTTTCAATCGCACATCGACGGGAGCAAACACCGGTTCACACCGGAAAGCGTGATCGCGTTCCAAGAGTCGCTGGGCGTCGATATCGCGATGGTTCTGGACGTTTGCGTGAAACTGCCGGCGACGCACGCCGCAATCGAAGCGTCGGTACGCCTGACGACTCTCTGGGCGCAACGCTCGGCCGACGCGCGTTCGAACGAAGCGACGGCCATATTCGCGATCGTGCAAGGCGGCCTCGACGAAACGCTGCGCGAGCGCAGCGCCCGCGAGATCGTCGCGCTGGACTTCCCGGGTTACGCGATCGGCGGCCTTTCGGTCGGCGAGACGCGCGAGGAAATGTATCGGATGGCGCGTTTCTGCGCACGACGTCTACCCGAGGGCAAACCGCGCTATTTGATGGGCGTGGGAACCGTGCGCGACATCGTGATGGCGGTCGACTGCGGCATCGATATGTTCGACTGCGTCTACCCGACGCGTTGCGGGCGCAATGGTCGCGCGATGACGCGCTCCGGCGAATTCTCTATTCGTAATGCCGGCTACATCCACGATTTCACACCGCTGGATCCAAGTTGCGATTGCTACGTGTGCACGACGTTCACGCGAGCCTATCTCTGCCATCTCTTCCGCGCCGATGAAATGCTCGGGCCTCGCTTGCTCTCCTACCACAACGTCTACTTGCTCAACACGCTGATGCGCGAAGCGCGCGCGGCAATCGAAGCGAGCGGTTGGCAAGCATTTCGCGATCGGGTACTCGCCTAAGACTCTCCGATGGTTGTCCGGCTTGAGGCTCATACT